>CAVDJG010000015.1:0-16089 GCA_963609005.1 Acidaminococcaceae bacterium | reverse complement strand
GTCTTCCATTCCGCCCACTTTGTCGTCATTGCCTTTTTTATTGAAAAGTTTTGATAGCAAACTCATTTCTCTTTTTTGAATTAAATTATTAACGCAAAATTACAAAAAAAATCCCGAACACGCCAATTTCGCGCTGCCATTCTGCCACATTCGCACAAAATTTACGCATCAATTGCTACTGCGAGGCATACGGAGCACGCCTGTGCAGCAGACGGAGCACGCCTGTGCAGCATACGGAGTCCTTGCGTGGCGCGGATGCCGCACGCCGCAAAAAGAGACCTGCATGCAGTTGAACAACCGATAGTCAGGCACGGCGTTTCGCCGTAGTTTTTTCGTAGGTTTATGTTGCTTTTTTCAAAACTTTTTTAATAACTTTGCACGGGTAAAGCACACACCGCGCATAAAAATAAAACAGACATCCGCGGAGAAAGGCGGACAAGGCATAAAATCAACATATTACCCCAATTAACAACACCCAGTAAAACATTCGGAAACTTATGAAAGGAATCGTTTTGGCAGGCGGATCGGGCACAAGGCTCTATCCCATTACAAAAGGAATAAGCAAGCAGCTTATACCTATTTTCGACAAGCCCATGATATACTATCCCATCTCGGTGCTCATGCTGGCCGACATCAAAGAGATACTCATCATATCCACCCCCACCGATCTGCCGATGTTCCGCCGCCTGTTGGGCGACGGCCATGAGCTGGGCGTGCATTTCGAATATGCCGAACAGCCTTATCCCGGCGGTCTGGCACAGGCATTCATCATCGGAGCCGACTTCATAGGCGACGACTGCGCGTGCCTCGTGCTTGGCGACAACATATTCTATGGAGCCGGATTCAGCGCAATGCTGAAAGACAGTGTGGCCGAGGCCGAGAAGAACGGCAACGCCACCGTGTTTGGCTACTATGTGAACGACCCCGAGCGTTACGGCGTGGCCGAGTTTGACGAAAGCGGCCGCTGCCTGAGCATAGAGGAAAAGCCGGAGCACCCCAAGAGCAACTATGCCGTGGTGGGACTGTATTTCTACCCGAACAGCGTGGTGGACATTGCAAGCAACATCAAGCCGAGCGCGCGCGGCGAGCTCGAGATTACCACCGTAAACCAGGAATATCTGAAAAGAAACGAGCTGAAGGTGCAGACGCTGCAACGCGGCTTTGCATGGCTCGACACCGGCACACACGACAGCCTCTCCGAGGCAAGCACCTTCATCGAAGTAATAGAGAAGCGCCAAGGGCTCAAAGTGGCGTGCCTTGAAGAGATTGCCTACAAGAAAGGATGGATTGACGCTGCACAACTGAACGAGGACGCGCAGCCCATGAAGAAGAACGCTTACGGGCAATATCTGTTGCGCCTGCTTGAAGAAAAACATTAAGGGTGATTCTATAAATTAGCTTTGTCGGATTGCGAGGCTATTTTTGAGTGCAATTTGGTTGTGAATGAAGGAGCACAGCGGGCTATGCGACTGAACGAGCAGACAAATTGGGCCGAAAAGAGACCGCAAGATGATAAAACGGAAATCATCCGAAGTTTCAATAAATTACGGCGGTAATTTATAGAACCGCCCTTAAAAACACACTTATCAATAAATGGAAGAAAACAACAATCTTGGGCTTTACAATGTCCAACAGGAGAGCGAGGAGTCGTCGTCGCTCGATTTCAAGACCATTTACACAACACTCATCCTAAACTGGAAGTGGTTCGTACTGTCTATTATAATATGTCTCGGTGCCGCAGCCATCTACCTCAGATACGCGACACCGAAATATCAGGCACACGCAAGGCTTCTCATAAAAGACGAGAACAACTATTCCAGCGGACGCAGCGGCAACGCGGTGCGCTCGTCGGCAACGCTTGGAACAATTTCAAACTCAAACGGTATCGACAACGAAATGGAGATACTCAAATCGGCATCGCTGGCACAGCAGACGGTGCGCGACCTGAAACTGTATGTCACCTACATGCAGAAAGGCAAGGTGAAAGACCGCCCGTGGTATCTTACCCAGCCCATAAACGTTGACATCGACCCCGCACATCTCGAAAAACTGTCGCGCCCCATATCACTGACAATCAACCGCGAGGGCAAGAAATATGTCGTTACGGGAAATTATACCTATGTGCCCGACGACCGCGACAAGATGCCTGTGAATTATGCCATCAACAAGTCGTTCGACAAACTGCCGGCAACCATCAACACAAGCGTGGGCATAATTAGCCTCAACGCCAACTCTTCGGTTCCGATGCCCGAGAGCGTAACGCTCCTGGTGACAATACAGTCGCCCACATCGGCAGCATGGAAATATGTGGGCGGACTGTCAATATCGCAGGCTTCGAAGACAACAACCATCGCCGAACTCGTGCTTAACGACGAGATACCGCAACGTGCCGTTGACTACCTCAGGCAGCTCGCGGTGTGCTACAACCGCCAGGCCAACGAGGACAAGAACGAGATTGCCATGCGCACCGAGAAGTTCATCAACAGCCGCCTTGCAAAGATTAACAACGAACTCGGGCAGACCGAGGGTCAGCTTGAGTCGACAAAGCGGCGCTACAACATCGTGAGCACCGAGATGAACTCGGCACAGTCGGTGGCCAACCAGGATGCATACAACAAGAAGCTCGCCGAGTCGAACACCCAAATGGAGCTTCTGCGCAGTCTGAGCGACTACATAAGCGAACCGGGCAACCGCTACCAGACGCTTCCGTCGAACGTGGGCCTGGCCGACCCCACCGCAACGATGCTCATAAACAAGCACAACGAGATTGTGATGGAACGCAACCGCCTGCTGCGCAGCGCAAGCGAGTCGAGCCCCACAGTGGCACCGCTCACCGCACAGCTCGACGACCTTCACAGCAGCATTCGCCGCGCCATGTCGCAGGCACGCCGCAACATGGAAATAGAGCGCGACAACATTGCGCAGCAATACAACCGATACTCGGGCATGGTGTCGTCTACGCCCGAGCAGGACAGAATACTGACACAGATAGGACGCCAGCAGGAAGTGAAATCGGGACTTTATCTCATGTTGCTTCAGAAACGTGAGGAGAACTCCATATCGCTCGCCGCCACGGCCGACAAAGGACGCCTGCTCGACGACCCGCAGTTTGCCGGCAAAATTAGCCCGAAATCATCGATGATAATGGCTGCGGCCCTCGCTACGGGCATCGTGCTGCCGGCACTGATACTGTTTCTCATAAGTTTCTTCAGATACAAGATTGAAGGACACGACGATGTGGCCAAACTCACCGCACTGCCCATAATAGCCGACGTGGCAATAGCAAGCGAAACGGCAAAGACCAAGGCCGACATCGTGGTGCACGAAAACCAGAACAACCTTATGGAGGAGGTGTTCCGATCAATGCGTGTAAACCTGCAGTTCATGCTCAAGGAAGGACAGAAGGTGATAATGTTCACGTCGAGCAATTCGGGAGAAGGCAAGACGTTTACAGCAGCCAACCTTGCAGTAAGCTTTGCGCTGCTCGACAAGAAAGTGATTCTCGTGGGTCTTGACATACGCAAGCCGCGACTTGCCGAACTGTTCGAAATCAACGACCACCACCACGGCATCACGCCTCTGCTCACACGAGGTGACGTGACGAAAGAAGACGTGCGCTCGCAGATTCTCGAATCGGGCATAAACAAGAACCTCGACCTGCTCATGGCCGGACCTATTCCGCCCAACCCCACCGAACTTATATCGCGCCCTGCACTCGAGGCAACGCTCAACATCCTGAAAGAGGAATACGACTATGTGCTCATCGACACCGCCCCTGTGGGTCTTGTTACCGACACATTGCAGATAGGGCGCATAGCCGATGTCACCGTCTACATGTGCCGTGCCGACTACACTCCGAAGGCTTGCTTCCAACTCATCAACCAGCTTGACACCGACAAGAAGCTGCCGCAGATGTGCATCGTGATTAACGGCATCGACATGTCGAAGAAGAAATACGGCTATTATTATGGCTACGGCAAATACGGACGCTACAGCCGCTACGGCAACTACGGCAGCAAGGGCTACGGCAACTATGGGGCTTACGGCGGATACGGCACCTATGGCACCTACCGCTCAAGCAGCTACTCCAACGAGAACGACGACTCCATAAAACAATGACGTCCTATCATATAAAAAGACATGATGACAATAGCTGTTGATTTCGACGGAACAATAGTCGAGCACAAATATCCCGAGATTGGGCAGGAGATACCCTTCGCGACCGACACCTTGAAGATGCTCGCAAAAGAGGGCTACCGGCTCATACTCTGGAGCGTGCGCGAGGGCGACTTGCTCAACCAGGCCGTGGAATGGTGCAGGGCACGCGGTCTTGAATTTTATGCGGTAAACAAGGACTATCCCGAAGAAAAGGTGGAATACAACAACCATTTCTCGCGAAAGCTGAAGGCCGACATGTTCATCGACGACCGCAATATCGGTGGGCTTCCCGATTGGGGCACTATCTACCGCATGATACACCATCAGCTCTCCTTGCACGACTTGCTGCGCGAAGAGCGACAGGGAACGTCGCTCGACAACAGCAAACCGCCGAAGAGAAAGGCCTGGTGGAAACTGTGACATGCACGCGGCACCACCCGGCATGACACTGTCTGATGACACATAGACATGCAACAAAACCAAACGCTACGGGCAGCCCAAAAGGCTGCCCGTAGCGTTTGGTCGTAATTATAAAAGGTGGCATTCAGCGGCTCACTGCCCCTTTGCCACGCAGAAGCTGTCTATATCCTTAAAACCGTTAAGGAAATCGCGTGCCGCCATGCGCTTCTTGCCCGAACACTGAAGTTCTTTTATCTCGATCCATTCGTCGGAAGTGGCTACAAACAAGCGGCCGTGCTCGGCACGAAGACTGCCCGGAGCGGCATCGGCCGCGCGTCCTGTGCACCCTGTACGGAAGATTTTGAGCACCGAAGAGTGTGCACCTTCTGCATCAACAGGCACGAGGTTGGTCCATGCACCGGGCGCGGGACAAAGTCCGCGCACGAAATCATGCACCCGCTTGGCAGTCATGTTCCAGTCTATCTCGCACGTTTCCTTGAATATCTTTGGTGCAGGTTTCATTTCAGAGGCCTCAACCTGCGGCACCGACGGCACGTTGCCGTCGGTTTCAATCACCTTGTCCACCGTCTCGACACATATCTCGGCACCGAGATCCATAAGTCCGTCGTAGACATACTCCACGTCGGCATCGTCGGGAATGGCAAATTCTTTCTGTGCTATGATACGCCCCGTGTCGATGTCATGGTCGAGGAAAAATGTCGTGACTCCGGTTGTCTTCTCTCCGTTTATCACCGCCCAGTTTATCGGCGCCGCACCGCGATACTGCGGAAGCAACGCCGCATGCACATTGAAAGTGCCGAAACGCGGCATGTTCCACACCACCTCGGGCAACATGCGAAACGCCACCACCACCTGCAAGTCGGCCTCGTAGGCGGCGAGAGCCGACACAAAATCAGGGTCTTTCATCTTCACCGGCTGCAAAACGGGAAGCCCGTTGGCAAGCGCATACTCCTTGACTGCCGACGCGCGGAGCACCGAACCGTGCCTTCCCACCGGCTTGTCGGGCTGCGTCACCACAGCCACCACGTTATATCCTCCCTCCACAAGCCGTTGCAGAGAGGCTACGGCAAACTCGGGGGTACCCATAAAGACAATACGCAAATCTTTCTTTTCCATATAAAAAAAATATCGCACGACATTAAAATCGCGCCGGTTTCAGGCTGCAAACTTACCGAAAAATTTCTGAATAACCCATTTTTTGCGTAACTTTGTATTCGGATAATGCACAAACGCTCATAAGAATGACACAAGCAGAAGACATAAAGAAAGCAATAGAAACGATGCGCAACGGCGGAGTGATACTCTACCCCACCGACACTGTGTGGGGAATAGGCTGCGACGCCACCAATGCCGAAGCCGTGGCCAAGGTTTACAGGATAAAGAAACGCGACGACTCAAAGGCACTGATATGCCTTGTTGACTCCGACTCGCGCGTGCAACGCTATGTGAGAAACGTGCCCAATGTGGCATGGGACTTGATGGATTTGTCGGAAAAGCCCACGACCGTCATCCTCGACGATGCCGTTAACCTCGCCTCCAACCTTATTGCCGACGACGGCAGCATAGCCATGCGCATCACAAGAGAGCCTTTCTCGAAAGAGTTGTGTTTCCGTTTCCAGAAACCCATCGTGAGCACAAGCGCCAACATCAGCGGCGAGCCTGCCGCGCAAAACTACTGCGACATTTCGCCCGAACTGCTCGATGCGGTTGACTATGTGTGCTGGACACGCCGACAGGAGCACAAGCCACACACGCCGAGCAGCATAATAAAGCTCACAAAAGACGGCGTGGTGACAATAATAAGAAAGTGACACTACGCCACTAAGGCATCGCCGCCGTGTGCAGCCGCACACTAAACGCCATAGCGCAGAAAGCCCTGTATGCTCTGCCCAAACATCCCTACAACGACACAACAGAAAATGGATAACACACTTACTGCCGACGAGAGCATCGCCACACGCCTTTTCAGGTGGCGCTCACGCCATATATCCGACCGCAAACTGACACTCCTGCTCGCATTCGCGATAGGCTTGTTTGCATCGGTTGCAGCATTCACACTGCACACATTAATACACGCCATACAGCAATTGCTCACGTCGCGGTTCAACCCCGACTCCTTCAACTGGCTTTACCTGGTGTTTCCCGTCATCGGAATATTCTTCACTTCACTGTTTGTGAAATATGTGGTTAAGGACAACATCTCGCACGGTATCACGCGCATCCTGTATGCCATATCCTCCAAACAGTCACGGCTTAAGCCACACAACTGCTGGACATCTGTCATAGCCTCGGCCGTGACCATTGGTTTCGGAGG
This sequence comes from Acidaminococcaceae bacterium, assembly GCA_963609005.1. Lineage (GTDB taxonomy): Bacteria > Bacteroidota > Bacteroidia > Bacteroidales > Bacteroidaceae > Prevotella. The sequence continues at coordinate 9,197 of CAVDJG010000015.1, read as the reverse complement.
TTCGGTGGGAGCAGAGGCGCCCATTGTGCTCACAGGGTCGGCAATAGGGTCAAACCTCGGGCAGATGTTCAAGATGGACAACAAGACGCTGATGCTGCTCGTGGGATGCGGTGCAGCAGCTGCCATAGCAGGCATTTTCAAGGCCCCGATAGCCGGACTTGTGTTCACACTCGAAGTGCTCATGGTTGACCTAAGCATGGCTTCGCTCCTGCCCATCCTCATCTCGAGTGTCACAGCCACCTGCTTCACCTATGTTTTCATGGGCAGCGACTCGCTTTTCAATTTCCACCTCGATAGCGCATGGATGATAGAACGCGTTCCGGCAAGCATCCTGCTTGGCATAACGTGCGGATTTGTGAGCCTGTATTTCATACGATCGATGTCGATGTGCGAGAACATATTCGCACGCATGAAGTCGCACCGCTACCGGAAACTGCTGCTGAGCGGACTGATGCTCAGTTCGCTGATATTCCTGTTCCCCGCCCTTTACGGCGAAGGCTACAACGCCATAAACATCCTTCTCAACGGCAAAAGCGAAGCCGACTGGAACGAGATGCTGCGCAATTCACTCTTCTACGGACACGGCGAATTGCTTGTTGCCTACATCGCGCTTGTGATTCTCACTAAGACATTCGCCACGGCCTCGACCAACGGCGGAGGAGGATGCGGCGGAACGTTTGCTCCCTCGCTCTTCGTCGGAGCATTCGGCGGTTTCCTGTTTTCAAGACTTTGGAACACATATCAGATAGGTGTCTACATCCCAGAGAAGAATTTCACCCTACTCGGAATGGCAGGAGTGATGGCAGGCGTGATGCACGCACCGCTCACAGGCATATTCCTCATTGCCGAGATAACCAACGGCTACGACCTTTTCATTCCGCTGATGATTGTCAGCACATGCTCGGTAATGACAATAAGCATCTTCGAGCCGCACAGCATCTATGCCATGCGTCTGGCCCGCGAAGGCAAACTCATAACCCACCACACCGACCGTTCGGTGCTCACACTAATGAGCCTCGACAGCGTAATCGAAAAAGATTTCACCGCCGTGAGCCCCGACATGCCGCTCGGAAAACTCGTCAATGCGATAAGCAAAAGCCAGACAAGCTTCATACCCGTGCTCGATGCCGCCGGCACACTGCTCGGAGAAATCGACATAACAAAAATCAGGCACATCATGTTCAGGGCCGAACTCTACAACAAATTCGCCGTGCGCCAGCTCATGACAGCCGTTCCGGCAAAGCTCGGGATAAGCGACCCCATGGAAGAAGTGATGCGCAATTTCGACAAGACCAACGCCAACTTCCTCCCGGTGGTTGACACTAACAACCGGCTCACCGGCTACGTTTCACGCACGAGAATGTACAGCATGTACAGAAAAATGGTGGCCGACTTTTCCAACGAATAGGACGCAAATATAAAACACCGATTTAATATAATAATACAAAAAGCGTCAACCTTCAGAAATATTTCGTAATTTTGCAATTGATTACGGCCGCACAAAGCCCATACGGTGCCACCACGATGCGGCACACAAGTGCCACATGCCGCCGAATGCGGACAAACGACATTACCCAACAAGAAAACAACTGAAAATAATATATGAACGTTTTAGAGCTTAGTGAACAAGAGATAGTAAGAAGACAAAGTCTGCAGGAACTGCGAAACATGGGTATCGACCCGTATCCCGCAGCCGAATATCCCACCAATGCCTTCTCGGAAGACATCAGAAACGAATTTGACGAGAACGAAAAGCGCGAGGTGGTGATAGCCGGACGCATGATGAGCCGCCGCGTAATGGGCAAGGCCAGCTTCGTGGAGTTGCAGGACTCGAAAGGCAGAATACAAGTGTATATCACACGCGACGACATCTGTCCCGACGAAAACAAAGACCTTTACAACACCGTCTTCAAGCGTCTGCTCGACATCGGCGACTTTATCGGCGTGAAAGGTTTCGTGTTCCGCACACAAACCGGCGAGATTTCGGTTCACGCACAAAGCCTCACACTGCTTTCAAAAAGCCTCAAGCCACTGCCTATCGTGAAATACAAGGATGGCGTAGCCTACGACAAGTTCGACGATCCCGAACTGCGTTACCGTCAGCGCTATGTTGACTTGGTGGTGAACGATGGCGTGAAAGACACATTCTTGCAGCGTGCCACGGTGCTGCGCACCATACGCCGCATTCTCGACGAAGCCGGATATACCGAGGTGGAAACTCCTACACTCCAGGCAATAGCAGGTGGAGCAAGTGCACGCCCGTTCATAACGCACTTCAATGCACTTAACATCGACATGTACATGCGCATTGCTACCGAGCTTTACTTGAAGCGCCTCATTGTCGGCGGGTTTGAAGGTGTCTACGAAATCGGCAAGAATTTCCGCAACGAGGGCATGGACCGCAACCACAATCCCGAGTTCACATGCATGGAACTGTATGTTCAGTATAAAGACTACAACTGGATGATGTCGTTCACCGAGCAACTGCTTGAAGCCGTATGTATTGCAGTCAACGGCAAGCCGGAGCGCGAAATCGACGGCAAGACAATCAGTTTCAAGGCTCCATACCGCCGTCTTCCCATTCTGGACGCAATAAAAGAGAAAACAGGTTTCGACCTCCACGGCAAAAGCGAAGACGAGATACGCAAGATTGCAACCGTAGATTTGAAGATAGAAGGCATCGACGAGAGCTTCGGCAAAGGCAAACTCATCGACGAGATATTTGGAGAATTCTGCGAAGGAACATTCATACAGCCCACATTCATCATCGATTACCCCGTGGAAATGTCGCCGCTCACAAAGATGCACCGCACGAAACCCGGCCTTACAGAGCGTTTTGAGCTTATGGTGAACGGCAAGGAGCTTGCAAACGCCTACTCCGAGCTCAACGATCCGATAGACCAAGAGGAGCGTTTCAAGGAACAGATGCGGCTCGCCGACAAGGGCGATGACGAGGCAATGATTATCGATCAGGATTTCCTGCGCGCACTTCAGTACGGAATGCCGCCCACATCAGGCATTGGCATAGGCATCGACCGTCTCGTAATGCTTATGACCGGCAAGACAACAATACAGGAAGTGCTCTTCTTCCCGCAGATGCGTCCTGAGAAAAAGATGCCAAAGAGCACCGTGGCAGAGTGGAAATCGCTGGGCGTTCCCGAGGAGTGGGTGCCCGTATTCAACAAAGCCGGATACAATCTCATTACCGACATAAAGGACGTCAAGGCACAGAAACTGCAAATGGACGTATGTGGTGTGAACAAGAAATACAAGCTTGGCTACACCAATCCCAAAGTAGACGAATTCCAGCAATGGATTGACAACGCCAATGCGTAATGCCCTTCCGCAGGCCATCTGCCCCAGTCCGCCGAAACAGTGGGCGTCAGGCAGACGGTCTGCGGCCACATATTGCCGCCGCACGACATTGCGTTACGGCGGCACACGCCATTTGGCCAATACGAACAAACAAGCAAAAAGGCTATGTACAATTGCGGCAAGATTGCAATAATAGGCGGTGGAAGTTGGGCAACCGCTATCGCCAAGATCGTTGTAGGGCACACGCATCACATCGGATGGTACATGCGCAGTGACGACCGCATAACCGAGTTCAAGCGCATAAGCCACAACCCGGGTTATCTTACAAGTGTGCATTTCAACGTCGATGAGATATTCTTCTCAAGCGACATCAACAAGATTGTGGAAGCCTACGACACGCTTGTGTTTGTAGTTCCGTCACCTTATCTCAAGAATCACCTCCGCAAGCTCAAGACAAGGCTGCGCGACAAGTTCATAGTAACCGCCATCAAAGGCCTTGTAGCCGATGACAACCTTGCATGCTCAGAGTATTTCAACCAAGTTTATGATGTGCCATTGGAAAACCTCGCGTGCATTGGCGGCCCATCACATGCCGAAGAGGTAGCGCTTGAACGCCTCTCCTACCTTACAGTGGGCTGCTGCGACCAAGACAAGGCACAGGCTTTTGCCGACATTCTCGTGTCTGATTTCATAAAGACAAAAACCAGTGCCGACGTGATTGGCATAGAATATTCCTCCGTTTTGAAGAATGTGTATGCCATAGCATCGGGTATTTGCAGCGGACTTAAGTATGGCGACAATTTCCAAGCCGTGCTCATGTCAAACGCAGTGCAGGAAATGTCACGCTTTCTTACGGCTCTAAATCCGATAAACCGCAGCGTTTACGACTCGGTATATCTAGGTGATCTCCTTGTTACCGGCTACTCAAAGTTTTCACGCAACCGCACATTCGGAACAATGATAGGCAAAGGTTACAGCGTGAAGAGTGCCCAGATTGAAATGGAAATGATAGCCGAAGGATTCTTCGGAACGAAATGCATGAAGGAAAAGAACCGCCACATGCACGTCAACATGCCTATACTTGATGCCGTATACAACATTTTATATGAGCGCATCAGTCCTCAGATAGAAATAAAATTGCTTACCGACTCATTCCGTTAAGGAATTCCGTAAATCAAAAAACGAAATTTAACCAAAATAGAAAAAGAAAGATGAAAAGTATCAGCTTAGACATTACAAAGGCAACACAATTCCTCGGCGAAGGCGCAGTAAACGCCTATGAACCGCAAGTGGTTGCAGCCCAAAAGGCATTGGAAGACGGCACTTGCCCCGGAAATGATTTCCTCGGTTGGCTTCACTTGCCGTCTTCAGTAACCGATGAATTTCTCGCCGAAATACAGAGTGTGGCCAACACACTGCGCGAGAAGTGCGAAGTGGTTGTCGTTGCAGGCATTGGCGGAAGCTATCTTGGCGCGCGTGCCGTGATTGAAGCATTGGGAAATTCATTTGCATGGCTTGTGGGTGACACCAAGAACCCCACAATTGTGTTTGCCGGCAACAACATCGGCGAAGACTATCTCGCCGAGTTGACTGACTATCTGAAGGACAAGAAATTCGGTGTAATCAACATATCCAAGTCGGGAACAACCACCGAGACGGCTCTTGCATTCCGTCTTCTGAAGAAACAATGCGAGAACCAGCGCGGAAAAGAAGAGGCAAAGGATGTCATCGTTGCCGTTACCGACGCCCACAAAGGCGCTGCACGCGCTGCAGCCACAAAAGAAGGCTACAAGACTTTCGTCATCCCCGACAATGTGGGAGGCCGTTTTTCAGTTCTCACACCGGTTGGTCTCCTGCCCATCGCAGTGGCCGGCTTCGACATAAAGAAGCTTGTTGCAGGTGCAGCCGACATGGAGAAAGCCACAGGCAAAGACGTGCCTTTCGCCGAAAATCCCGCTGCCCTCTATGCAGCCACACGCAACGCGCTTTACAGCCAGACCGGCAAAAAGATTGAAATAATGGTTAATTTCCAGCCCAAACTGCATTTCTTCAGCGAGTGGTGGAAACAGCTCTACGGCGAAAGCGAAGGTAAGGACGGCAAGGGAATATTCCCTGCATCGTGCGATTTCACTACCGACCTGCACTCAATGGGCCAATGGATACAGCAGGGCGAGCGTTCGATCTTCGAGACTGTCATCAGCGTTGAACAGGCAAACGAGTCGGTTCTGTTCCCCAGCGACGACGAAAACCTCGACGGACTGAACTTCCTTGCCGGAAAACACGTTGACGAAGTGAACAAAATGGCTGAACTTGGCACCAGAATGGCGCATGTTGACGGCGGCGTTCCCAACATCCGTGTTTCTGTTCCTCAGCTCAACGAGTATTACATCGGACAGCTTATCTACTTCTTCGAGATTGCCTGTGGCATCAGCGGAAACGTTCTTGCCGTCAATCCTTTCAACCAGCCGGGAGTGGAAGCATACAAGAAGAACATGTTTGCACTGCTCAACAAGCCTGGATATGAGGCCGAAAGCGAGGCCATACAGAAGCGTCTCGCCGAGGAGAAATAAGCTACTGCACAAACAAACTGTTGCCGGATAGCTGACAGGCCGTAGCCAATGCCACCGGCAACTTGCAAAGAAACATGAAAAACGGACTGCACATTCGCAGGAAACTGCAATGGCAGTCCGTTTTCATTTAGGTGGCTTTAAAATTCCACCACCGCAAATGATACACTTCTCCAATAGTAATGATATGATAAAAGAAGCTATCGACAAATACAAAGCATCGCACAACTACGCTGCATTCTCGCCCAAAGTAGTGCTCTTCGACATGGACGGCGTGCTCTACGACTCCATGCCCAACCACGCAGTGGCATGGCAAGAGTCGATGAAGCAGTTCGACATAAGCATGACAGCAGCCGATGCCTATGCCACAGAAGGCGCAAAGGGCGTCGACACGATACGCCATTTCGTGAAGCAGCAAAAAGGAACAGACATCACACTGGAAGAAGCCCAACGCATGTACGATGTGAAAACCGACATTTTCCACCGTATGCCCACGTCACAGATATTCCCCGGCGTACGCGAAACCATGCACAAGATAAAGCAGTCGGGCATGGGCATAGGTGTCGTGACAGGAAGCGGACAACGCCCGCTCATAAAGAGACTGATCGACGATTTCGGCGACTTTCTCGACGAGCAACACATCGTCACGGCCTACGACGTGGAACACGGCAAGCCAAACCCCGACCCTTATCTGATGGGACTGCAAAAGGCTGGCTCTCTACAACCTTGGCAAGGCATCGTAGTAGAGAACGCACCGCTCGGCGTGAGAGCCGGAGTAGCCGCAAACATATTCACCATAGGCATAAACAGCGGGCCATTGCCCGACAATGCCCTTGCCGACGAAGGGGCCAATATAGTGATCAAGCGCATGACAGAACTATACAGTATGCTTGACACAATAATTGCCCTTGCCGACCGATAGACACAAACAAATGCCGTTGTCAGCCGCATGTTGCAGCCCGACAACGGCATTTTTCTTTTACCTGCACATCGTTATCCGGCCATTTTGCCGCGCCCCCGCAGCATTGTGCGGAACCCGAATATCGAGATAACGACAAAACATACAAGCGGAAGCACAAACGATACATTCACCGAAGGCATGCCAAGCACTGTGCCCATGTCGATAATCGCGGCCTGCAACGGCGGTAGAACGCTGCCACCAAGAATAGCCATTATCAAACCCGCAGCGCCGAATTTGGCATCATCGCCAAGCCCGGTCAACGCAATGCCGTATATCGTGGGGAACATGAGCGACATGCACGCGCTTACTGCCACAAGGCAATAAAGCCCGTAAATGTTCTGGAACATTATCACGCCTACCGTCAGGCAACCTCCAACAATCGCGAGAATCATGAGCAACTGCCCGGCGTTGAGATAGCGCAGGATGAAAGTGCAGATGAAACGCGAGCAGCAAAACACCACCATTGCCACAATGTTGTATTTCTGCGACATCACCTCGGCATCGATTTCTGCCATGCCTTCGGCCATAAGCACCCGCGTGCCGTATTGTATGATGAATGTCCAGCACATAATCTGCACGCCCACATAAAAGAACTGCGCTATAACGCCCTCGCGATAGTGCGGCATTCTGAAAATGCGGCGCAGCGTGGGCACGAAATTAATGTCGTGGTTTTTGTCGCCGTTCTTCGGCATTCTGGCAAACAGTATCACCAGAAACATGACAACAATAACAAGTCCTATGGCCAGATACGGGCCGATAAGCACCGTCAGGTCGGAGTCTTTCACCGCCTCAAACTCGGCCTCGGAGAGATTTGCGCGTGCCGCCGTGTCGAGCGGATTAAGCTTTGCCTGTATGAAATTCATTGCCACATACATTCCAAGCAACGACCCCATGGGGTTGAACGCCTGTGCAAGGTTGAGCCGCCGCGTGGCAGTAGCCTCCGTACCCATAGAAAGGATGTAGGGATTGCTCGACGTTTCAAGAAACGAAAGTCCGCACGTCAAGATGAAATAGGCAATGAGAAACGGGTAGTAGTCGCCCGATACCTTTGCCGGATAAAACAGGAATGCACCCACGGCATACAGTCCCAAACCGAGAAGTATGCCGGCTTTGTAGCTGAACCGGCGTATGAATATGGCTGCCGGGAATGCCATTGCGAAATAGCCCCCGTAGAAAGCCACCTGCACGAGAGCCCCGTCGGTGGCCGACATTCTGAATATCTTCGAGAAAGCCTTCACCATAGGGTTGGTGATGTCGTTGGCAAATCCCCAAAGGGCAAAGCACAATGTGATAAGGACAAACGGCACTACATAGCTCACGCCGTCCTTCCACAACATTCTTTCTTTTTTATTTTCCATTGGTAAATAGTTTTACTTTTTGTTTCATAAGGCCGCACCAGAGAAACACACCGGCCGGCAATGCGTGTCACACCGAAGCGCACGCCATACTGTTGCGCACTATTGCGCGCATCTCACTCACATCCTTCACCTCGCCTTTCGCCAAGGCCTGCGTGAGAATGTTGCCCATGCCCGTGGCTTCAACCGGCCCGGCCACCACCGGAATGCCGAGTGCCTGTTCGGTAAGGCGGTTGAGCAGTTTGTTCTGCGAGCCGCCGCCTATAATGTGCAGGGTCTTTATCTTTTCGGGAATCATGGCGTTGAGCCGTGCGGTGGCTTGCGCATACTTGCTGGCAAGCGACTGCAACACGCAACGCACGAGTTCGGCCTTGGTCTGTGGCACGTCAATACCGTGTCCCGAGCAATACTCCTTTATCGCGAGTTCCATCGACGGCGGATTTCTGAAGGCTTCGTCATCCACCGGAATTACGCTTTCTGTCTTTGCCCGCTCTGCCTCCGCGAGAATCGTGTCATATTGCTGTTCCTCGCCTTTTTCTTTCCATTCGGCCATCAGCCGCTGCATAAACCACAATCCGGTGATGTTCTGCAAGAACGTTATCTTGCCCCCCACTCCGCCTTCGTTGGTAAATTCGGCAAGCCGCGCCTCCTCTGTCAGAATCGGACTGTCGGTTTCCACGCCGAGCAACGACCATGTGCCCGAACTGATGAAAGCCACGGGGCGTTCGCCCGGACATGCCGGCACGGCAGCCACCGCACTTGCAGTGTCGTGCGATCCCACTGCAATCACGTCCACTTCGCCCAGCCCTGTTTCCTCGGCCAGTTCCTTGCGCAGCCGCCCGCGCACGGTGCCCGGCATGACAATCGGGCAGAATATGCGGCGCGGCAGCCCCAGGCGGTCGATTGTCTCCCAGTCCCAGTCTTTCGTTGTTGCATTGAGCAATTCCGATGTCGAGGCTATCGTGTATTCGCAGTTTGCCGTTCCCGTGAGGAAATAGC
>CAVDJG010000014.1:0-16141 GCA_963609005.1 Acidaminococcaceae bacterium | reverse complement strand
CCGATGATGGGTGTCACGAGGTCGGCGAGTTCGTAGCCACGATAGAACAGTTTGCCCTCGGTGGGTTCAAGGTGTCCGTCATCGGCACGCTCATATCCCACCACGTTGCCTATGTTGGTGAGCCCCACGAGCACGCCGCTTCCGTCGTCGTTGCGCAGTCCGCGCTTCACGCCATACTCCCGAAACAGTTCGTTGTCAATCTTGCACGACGACTTCACCTCGTCGGACAGTTTGTAAATAAGGTAGTCTTTGTTCATATTTCTCGTCGATGTCTTTATGCACGCCGTGCGTTGCCTGCCTCTTGCATGCGGCCTTTCTGCCGCGCCATTACATGAGTTTATGCACGCCGAGTGATTATCCTGTATTATATTTTTGCAAAAATAACGATTTTACTTTGATTTTGCAATATTACAACAATAAAAACTTACAAAAAGAAAGAAATCGTTATTTTAATACACCGAAAACGAGTTTTAGCGGGCAACAACGCCCGATTGCCGCATTTTATTATTATTTTTGCATTGCAACGCCATGCCCCATCAAACTAAAAGAATGGTCATTGGCGACTTTTGGCATTAGCCGTGCACGCGTGCTCCAACTGCTGCACGCACATGCTTCATCTGCCGCACGCGCGTGTGGCTCGTGCTGCACCCTCATTTTTTGCAGTGCGTGAGAAAGGCAGAATGGCTTCAAGCAATTGCACGCAAATGTTTTCTACATATTAAAGATGTCTGCTACAAACGAAATTTACACACTGCCCTACCAATCGCCATGCGGCGAAATGACATTGGCGGCAACCGGCGACAGCCTGTGCCTGTGCGACTGGAACGACAGCAAGCGTGCCGAGCGCAACCGGCAACGGCTCTTGCGGTTGCCCGGCACAATATTGAAGGAAGGCGCATCGCCCGTGTTATGCGATGCAAAGAAACAGCTTGACGAATATTTCAACGGCACGCGCAGGCGCTTCGACATAAAGTTGGCACCCGCAGGCACCGATTTTCAGAAGCGTGTGTGGGAGGCGTTGATCGAAATAGCCTACGGCCAAACGTGCACTTATGCCGATGTTGCCCGTCGCCTGGGCAACGCAAAAAGGGTGAGAGCCGTTGCGCAGGCCATTGGGGCAAACGGCATCAGCATAATGATTCCATGCCACAGAGTTGTGGGGGCCAACCGCTCGATCACCGGTTATGCCGGCGGATTGGAAGCCAAGAGGTTTCTGCTCGCCTTGGAGCACGATGCCGCCGCGGGAGTGTCATGCGACATGCTGAAGTAAGCCCACCATACTGAGAAGGACTATATAAAAAGGTTTAGTATTTTATAGTACTATCTTTTAGCTTTACCGGATAACAATAAATTGGAATGATGAACTCCAAGCCCTGTAAGGTAGGGTGTTCAAAATTCAACCGTATAAATGCGTGTTTGCGAGAATTGTTGAGCACAAAGCCCTGCAAGGGCGCAACATAACAGCCCAGGGTGAGGAGGGAGCGGAGCGACCGACGTAACCCTGGGATAAAATATTGTGGTAAGGGTGGACTGAAAGTTCACCACAATACGCCGCAAACTGGTGTGCGAATGGCGCATTACAGGTTGTGCTGAACTTACAGTCCAGCCTTGGCTATGCCTATCACCCAGGGTTACGCATCACGGCTACCGCCGTGCTGCTCACCCTGGGCTGTTATGTTGCGCCCTTGCAGGGCTTGTACATAAAAACCACACAAAAAACCGACGGCAGCGGCACACGGCAGCGGCGACATGTGGTAAAAACACGTTACTGGTGTCAAAAACAACTTCAAAAATATTGTTTTTTTACCCTTACGCCAACAATTTGTTTTCAGTTCTGTTGCCCGACAACGACGAAAGCCACAGCCCTGCAAACGTGATCAGACCGTTGATCATAAGCAATTCGTAGCCAAACCGGTAGCCGGCAAATTTCTGCGCGGCCGTGTCGATGGCAAAACAAATGAGCGGTGCAGCCACGGCAATATAGGGCACCCATCGGTCGCACACGGAGCGTCGGGTGAAAAGACCGTAGGCGAAGAGCCCGAGCAACGGACCGTAGGTGTAGGAACACATTATATATATGGCATCGATCACGCTCGTGCTGTTGACAAGCCTGAACAGAATTATAAACCCAACAAACACCACAGCCATGCCCACATGGGCGCGTTTGCGCAGTTTCTCGTCGCCCGGGCGTGCGCAGATGTCAACGCAGAAGCTCGTGGTGAGGGCGGTGAGGGCCGAGTCGGCACTTGAAAACGACGCCGCCACGATGCCTATGGTGAATAGCACCACAACCGCCGTGCCCAGTTGTCCGCTTGCAGCAAACATGGGCAGCAGTTCGTCGCCCGATGCCGGCAACTCTATGCCTTGCTTGCGGGCAAGCATTATGAGCAGCACTCCAAGCGACATGAACAGCAGATTGGCCGGAACAAAAGCAAAACCATAGGCACACATGTCTTTCTGCGCCTCGCCCAAAGTCTTGCAGGTGAGGTTTTTCTGCATCATGTCCTGGTCGAGTCCGGTCATAACTATGGCGATGAACGCCCCGCTCAGCACCTGTTTCCAGAAGTTCTGCGTGGTTATGAAATCGTCGAACACAAACATGCGGCTGTGCCCGTCGGCCGCGATGGCGCGCACGGCCTCGCCTACCGACATGTCAAGTCGGCCCATCACATTATATATAATAAGCACGAGGGCGGCAAACATGCAGAAGGTTTGAAACGAGTCGGTCCACACAAGGGTCTTTATGCCGCCGCGGCGCGTGTAGAGCCATATCAGCGTCACCATAGCAACTACTGTCACGGGGAAGGGAACGCCCACACCGTCGAGCACAAAGCGCTGCAATATTATGCACACAACATAAAACCTCACGGCCGCGCCCGTCATCTTCGAAACGAGGAAAAACAGTGCCCCCGTCTTGTAGGAACGGCGTCCGAGCCGCATGCTGAGATAGGAGTATATCGTGGTGAGGTTGAGCCTGTAATACACCGGCAGCAGGATGAAGGCTATTGCGAAGTAGCCGAAGATGAAACCAATGCATGTCTGCACATAAGTCATGTCCATGCGCTGCACCATGCCGGGCACGCTCACAAACGTCACGCCCGAGATTGATGCTCCCACCATGCCGAAAGCCACCATATACCACGGCGAACGCCGGTTGGCACGAAAGAATGTGTCGTTGTCGCCGTGCCGTGCCGTGAAGCGGCTGAAAGCCATGAGAACGGCGAAATAAGCCAATACTGTTGCTATGATTATCATAAATATGCGGTTTTTCAGCCGACAAAAGTAAGACTTTATCGGCGATTGCCAAAATCGTGGATGCGGTTTTTCACTGTCGGTGGCCCGCAGGCGGTGGCGCATTTCAATGTTTACTGACGATTGCAGGCGTTTTGCAAAAAAAACATACGATATTTGCACACCGTTAGAATAAAAATAGCTAACTTTGCATGAAAATATTATTTGGAAATAAATTATTTATAACACAAACTAAAGAAACAGTTTTTATGATTAGATTTCTCGTTTCTTCACGGGAGGAGGCAGTGCGCAACATTGCTTCCGCAAGAAGTGCGCTATGGACACACATCAGACGCGCAGCCACATCAAAGCATTTTCTCTTAGCCGCCGCTGCATTCAGCTGCTACACGGCACAAGCACAGACATGGACTGGCGCAAGCCTCAACGATGCATCAGGCAAGGAAGTGTTCCTGCTCAACGTGGGTGCAAACAAATTTGTGGGCCAAGGCGGACGATGGGGCACGCAGGCCATTATCGGAACAGTGGGTGAAACCTTTACGCTCGTGAAAAACACCAGCAACTACCAACTGCAGACAAAGGCTGCTGGCACACAATACCTAACGCTTGCAAACGGATCCTCTTTCACCCAGGCCGACGACGCTGGCAAATTCTATGTTGACTGGAACAATAATGTATCAGACGACAAACTGTATTTCACGGCCGTTGACGGAATGGAAAACACATACACCATATATGTTGTTCCGAGTAACACATCTACACTCGGCTCAAAGGTTTATCTGGTGAACAACGACGGCGAGTTAGGTACAAGCTCCACCGTCCCCACCGACAATACGGGCTATTGGATGCTCGTGCCCGAAACGGAACGCGAGGCCTATTTCACCAAGGCCGAATTGAAAGGTTCAACAGCTGTGCCCGCAACATTCCTGCTTAAAGACGCTGGCTTCTACCGTAAATCGGGCGACGTGAGCAACTGGCGCACAGACAAGACCAACGTGAACTACCTTAGCAGCGGTAATCTCACCAACAAAGACGATGCCCAACGCCTGCCTGCATGCGCATACGCCTCGACAAGCAGCCCCGTAAAAAAATATGTGCACACATATACATACACGAGCAATTACACTACATATACAACCACAATAACCAACTTTGTTGACGGCGAAACCATGAAAACCGTTTCACCAACGGTTAATGCCGAGTACACTTCTAATTATAGTAAGTATAAAGCAGATTTTACATATACCAGCACCGAAGAAGCAAGCTACACCGAAGGCTACACATTCTATGTGGGCAACGGATATGCCGATGCCGATGACTTCGATGCCTTCACCGGCGAGGTGAACACCACAAAGCGCCAAATGGAATATGGCGCAGAGTGGACAGCTAACATCCACGGTAACACGGGGCAAGTATACCAAATTCTCGAACCGCTGCGCAAGGGTTGGTATAAAATCAGCTGCAACGGATTCACCACAACAGAAGGTGCAGCAAAGCTATTCGCCTGTACTGCTGACGGATTGAGAGGAACTGATGATAACAGAAAGAACAACATATACGACGACGATAAGCTGACCTACATTGCCACTCGCCCCACAACATACGTTGAGGCATCGCAAACCATCAACGCCACCGACAACAACAAATACAGCCACGAGGTGTGGATATATGCCGATGAAACAACCGAAAACGGCAAGACAATGGTTAACGAAATTGCCTTCGGTATACAAGTGACCAATGCAGGCGATGACGGTTGGGCTTGCTTCGACGACTTCCGCCTCGACTACTATGGCGATGCACAGGCCGAACTCGTGCTCGACGAAACCCAAACGACCGTTGGCTACATCAATGCACAACGCAATTACACCGATGCATCGCAAACAGTACATGAGGACTACGACGGCCAACGCAACCTCTACCTCAACCGCACGATGAACGTTGACAAATGGAACACACTCGTGCTGCCCGTAAGCCTCACCGTGGGCAACGTGAAGAAAGCATTCGGTACAAACGTGCGCATATCGGAGTTCAAGGGAGCATACGACGAGAATCGTCCCGGAACAATCATCTTCGAGGCAATAGGTGTAAGCCGCGACGATGAAACAAAAACAGCCATTGAAGCCGGCAAGCTCTATCTCGTGAAGCCTTCGTCGGTAGATGAATACAAGGAAGGAACTGCCAAGACCGTGCCCGGAACAGAGGCTACAATCAGCAAATACTACACTATACCGCAGGTAACATTCTGCCCCGGCAAAGACATTGAGGCAACGATTTACGGCGAGAAAGGAAAGGAAACATACGAGGGTGCAGACAATGCAATACAGTTCGTAGGCACATACGTGAAACTCTCAGAAGGCAGCTTAATTCCCACAAACTCTTACGTGCTGAACGGCAACAACGAGGGCGGCACAGCCGGACTGTGGTATTACCGCACAAAGGAGACCGCATCGAAAGGCTTCCGCGGATGGCTGCAGCCTGTTACTCCGTCAAACAATCTAGTGTATGAACTCGACGGCGTTACCGAAACAGTAAACGGCGGGGCCACCGGAATAGGCGACATCGTGGCCAACCCCAATGCTATCAGCGGCAACGTGTATAACATGAACGGACAGCTCGTGCGCCGCAACGCCACCTCAATCAACGGTCTTGCACACGGAGTGTATGTGGTGAACGGCAAGAAAGTGGTAGTGAAATAAACGTGTACAACCAAGAACTCAACAACAGCAGATTATGAAAAAGACTTATGTAAAACCCTGTGCACAGACAGTGTCTGCCGGCTTCGAGGCTCTTATGATTGCCTCAAGCATACAGAACATTGAGGGCGACACCCAGCACGGCATCGACGAAAACGGCGAAGACGGCTTCGAGGCCGGCGGCAACGCCAACGACAACTCGTGGGACATGTGGGACTAATCCACGACACGGCCACACAACAATAGCGCACGGGCGGCACACGCCGCCGCGCTCGCAACTGCAAAAAGGCCCATAAACAGAAAGTCCACCGGCAGTCATCATTGACAACCGGTGGACTTTTTCGTGTTCAGGCCACTGACAATCACTGCCCGGCAGTGGCTTTCAACTCTTCAATATCGGCAATGAGCCTGTTGACACGGCGCATAGACTGCACATAATAGACTATGCCGCAGACACTGCCACAAACAAGACCCACGATGCCGCCGTAAATCATGCCACGCACAAAATCGCCGTCGTTCTGCCCAATGACATAGAAAAACAGTGCGAGCCACACCACCAGCGACGGTATGCCGAAGAACAAGAGCCACCGGTTGTTTAGGCGTTTGTAGTCGCGCAGGTTCTCGGCCACACTCACTACGTTGTCGGTCATTATGTCGTCGGAGACATAACGCCTTATGGCATACACCGTGAAAGCCGCACACAACGCAAGATAGGCAATGGTGAGCACAAAGAACCAAACGGGAATGGCCCGCAGAACAAATGTGATAACGGCATAGGCAGGCAGGGCCACAAGAGCCAGCAAGCCCACTACAAGAATGTTTTTGCGCTCCTTTGAATAGTCTTTCTGCATCGACCTGCGCATGATTTTCTCGTTGAAAATCTTCTGGCTTTTAAGCACCGACTTGAAGTCGGACAGTTCCTGGCGCATCATTTCCAGGCTGCATGTGTTGTCATTCATGTTCATAATATCAAGTATTTTTAGTTTGTTCTACATTTTCTTCAGTTGTTCTTTTATGCGCACCAGCCTCACCGACACGTTTTTTGCCGACATGCCGAGTATCAGGCCAATCTCGTCGTAGGCCATGTTCTCGAGCCACAGCAACACTATTGCGCGGTCGAAAGGCTGCAACTTGCCTATGCGCTCGTGCAGAAGTCCTATCTGCCGCATGCGGCTGTCGGTGTCGTCGAAGGGCGACACATCCATTGTGAGCCGCACATGGCGGTGCCGCCGCTTCTTGCGTTCTTGCGAAATGCAAGTATTGAGACTGACACGGTAAATCCATCCTTTCACGTTGTGCCACTCAATCTTTGAGCAGCCTTTCCAAAGATTGATGAGAGTTTCCTGAAACAAGTCGGCCACCTCATCCTCGTTGTTTGAAAACATGTAACACACAGTATATACAGTGTCTTTGTTCTCCTCCACAAGTTCTTCAAACTGTTGTTTTGTTATTTCCATTGCCTTTATGTTTTTCTGCTTTGAAATACTTCTGCTATATAAACGCAGATAATCGCGATTTACTACACCGTCGATCACTTTTTTCGCCTGTCTGCCTTATTTTTTCACTCACATTCCGGGCAATGAATGTTGCCGGTAGCATGTAATTTTGTATTTTTGCACTGCATTGCAAAAAACAAACGAAGCGTTATCACATTATTATTATGAGTGAAATCGGAATGAAAAAATCACCCATTATCTTTGCGAAAGTAAAAAGATGGGGCATTATGCAAGCAAAAGCAATCTTTGCAATATTCGTCTTTGTAAGTCTGCTCAGCGGCAAGACCGCCGAAAACGCATTCCTGCTGAAAGGCTTTGTAACCGACACCGAGGGCAACGGCATAGCCGGAGTGGTGGTGAACAACGGCGTGAGCTTCACCAAAACCGACCGCAACGGAGCATGGACACTGCTCACCGACACCCTTACAAGCAAGTTTGTGAGCATAAGCACACCGCGCGAATATCATCTGCCGCAAACCGACGGCCTCGCTTCTGGGTTCTACAAACCGATAGCCGAAGCCGTGGCCAACCGCGACAAAAACACATTCATACTGCAACGGCGCGAAAAAGAGAGCGACATGTTTCACTACATAGCAATATCCGACCCACAGATACTCAACGAACACGACCTGAAACGGTGGCGCAGCGAAACCGTTGCCGACATAATGCGCACCGCCTCAACGCTGCGCAAAACGGGCGAAGTGGTGGGAATGACGCTCGGCGACCTCGTGTTTGACAACATGGCCATGTATCCAAAATATGCAGCATCGCTGCGCAACAAGCGCATGACGGTGTTCCAGTGCATAGGCAACCACGACTTCAACAAGGCATACGCCGACATGCACAATGCAACGTCGGGGACAACGGAATATGCCGAAAAGGTGTACGGCACGTATTTCGGGCCTGTCAACTACTCGTTCAACATAGGCAAGACCCACATAGTCACGATGAAGAACATAAACTATGAGGGACGCTGCAAATATGACGAGGAAATTACAGATGCCGACATGGAATGGTTGAAACGCGACCTGAGTTTCGTGCCGAAAGATGTAGTTGTGATACTCAACATGCACGCCCCGGCGTGGAACAACATGGAGAAGATTGACAACATAAACAATGCCGACAAGCTTGCCGAGGTGTTGTCGGGACACGACACACATGTGTTTTGCGGGCATACACATTTCTTTGAAAACGCCGAAGTAACGCCGCATCTCTACCAACACAACATAGCTGCTGCCTGCGGAGCGTGGTGGAAAAGCAACCTCAACCGCGACGGCGCGCCAAACGGATATATGGTTGTCAACGTGTATGGCCGCGATCTGCGGTGGCACTACAAGGGCACCGGACAGGAAGCCGACTATGCCATGAAGGTGTATAAGCCCGGAACATTCGGCACGCAACGGCAATATGTGGTGGCCAACGTGTGGGACTGGGACCCGCACTGCCGCGTGGTGTGGTATGAAGACGGCAAATACAAGGGCCGCATGCAGCAGTTCACCGACAACGACCACGACTTCATTCTCACCAAACCGCAGAAAAGCCAGATGTGTCCCACGCAGCACCTGTTCCGTGCAAAGCCGTCTTCACAGCGTTACCACACGCTGAAAATAATGCTGATAAACCGTTTCGGACAAACATTTTCACACACAATAACCAACCGCAACAACCGTCCGTTTCTCACAGAATAGTCTTAAACGACGCTGGTAATCAGTGCCTTGCAATTAGATGCAAATAAAGCCAAGGCTATGGGCAAGGCAACAATGCACCGCAAGGAAGCACACAATAGGGATTTTCCCCCGACACATTAGGGAAAATCCCTTTGCAATGTTCTGTTGCATGACTAACTTTGCAATCGTAAAGAAAGAACAAATTGTAGAACAGTTTAAAAAGATACGGTTATGAAAAAGCTTATATCAGTAATAGTAATATTGCTCACCATGGCAGTATCGGCCAAAGCAATGAGTTATGAGCAGGCACGCCAGCAGGCACTGTTTCTCACCGACAAAATGGCTTATGAACTCAATCTCACCGACGCCCAGTATGAGGCCGCATACGAGGTGAACCTCGACTATCTCATGGGCGTGAACACCTACGACGACCTTTACGGCGCATACTGGCGGCAACGCAACCTCGACTTGCAGTATATATTGCTCGATTGGCAGTTCCGCGCCTACTGCGATGCAGCCTATTTCTACCGCCCGCTTTACTGGGACGCAGGCTTCTGGCACTTCGGCATATACGCCCGCTACCCGCAGCGCGACTACTTCTACTTCGGCCGTCCACGCGTGTTTGTTGAATACCGAGGCGGACACTCATGGAGAATGAACGGCGGACGTTCTTGGTATAACGGCCGCAACTTCGGCCCACAACCGGGTAAAAAGTATTTCGGAATGCGCGACGGCTTCAACAGAGGCGATTTCGGCAACGGCAACCGCATGACATTCGGCAACCGCCAGCAGGCATCCAACAACAATAACTTCGGCAACCGGCAGCGTCAAGGCGGCTTCAACGGCAACGCACAACAGAACAATCGCCAGAATTCGGCATTCGGAAACCGCCAAAGCAGCACACGCACCACGGTGAACCAACAGCGTGACGGCGGCGCAAACGGCACTTTCGGCACACGCCGCGACGGACAGACAACAACAGTGCCTCGCTCGACATTCACCCCATCGACGCAAAACCGCACAACACAACGCCAGACTTTCGGAAGCGGACGCAGCGGACAGACAATCACAAACAGGTCGGTTCCGTCAATACGCCAAGAGTCGGTTCCGTCGGTACAACGCAACAGCACCCCGTCGTTCGGTGGCAACCGCGGAGGCAACTCGTTTAGCGGCAACCGCGGAGGTAGCAGCTCTTTCGGTGCACCGAGAAGCGGTTCTCCTTCGGCAAACGGCACCTTCGGCGGACGAAGATAGAAACATTCGACACTACTGAATATGCAGAAAGGATGCAACTGTGAAGCTGCAGCCTGCGGGACTGGGAAGTTCCATAAACACGAAACTATAAAATAGCAGAAGAAGCACAACTCGAAAAACGTAAGCAACCAACCTATGGTGCTATATTGTAGTAATTGTAAAATGAGTTGTTGAAAATCAAGAAGAAGGCAATGGCAGCACACGTTACGGCAAACAAAGCGTAACAACTGTCATTGCCTTTGTTTTTTAATGCTTTTACTTGGGCATGTATTTCGGCGCATCGGCCTTTATTGGCTCACAAAATGAGTTTCCGCACTTCGGCATTGCCCATTTTCATAATCTCGTTCATGGGCTTGCCCGTATATACACTTTGCACTGCCTTATTTATTATTCCGTGCCCCACGGCCAACACTACTTTTCCACCGAAGTTGTCGCGGACGTATTGCAGGAAAGCGGCAGCACGCTTCTTCATGGCATCAAGCGTCTCTATATCGTCGGGCCAAACTGCATCTTTCAGGTCGGGTATGAACCGTCCGGTGAAGCTTCCCCAGTCGCGCTCACGCAAAAGCGGTGTTGTAAGCACATCGGCATGGTGTCTGGCGGCGATGATGCGGCATGTATCGACAGAACGTTTGAGGTCGCTCGAAACGAAAACGTCAATATCTTCGTTTTCCATTTTCACGGCCACCTCTTCGGCCTGCGCTTTGCCGCGGGCAGTGAGCAAGCCCGGTTTCTGTCCTTGCAAAATCTGGTTTACGTTGTCTACGGTTTCACCGTGGCGCACTAACAGTAATGTTGTCATATTCGGTTTGATGTAAGTTGTTGCGGCGACATGCACTGCCTGTTGTCATACCGCGCCCTGTTTGTCGATGTTTCTGAGCGTGCCTACGGCCTCGCCCACTGTCGTGATGCCCGAAACCACCATAGACCGCTTGCCCTTTATCTCTTTCAACGTGCATCTACGCGGGTTTGTGGCTATGTAGGCAAGCACCTTATCAAAGGCCGTGCTCTTGTAGTAGGCACTGTCGGGATTGCTTACAAACTGCATCTGCATGCGTCCCTGTTTCAACATTATCTTCTCGCAACCGAGCCGTTTTCCCACACGCCGCAATGCCACAACCTGCAAAAGTTCCTCGCCTTCGTGCGGAATCGGACCGAAACGATCGACAAGCCGCCGCCGGTAGGCATCGAGTTCACTGTCGTTTTCGATATTGTCAAGCTCGCGGTAAAGCAACATTCGTTCGCTGCTTCCGGGCACATACAGGTCGGGGAAATACATCTCCAAATCGCTCTCTACGGCACAGTCCTCAACAAACTCGCTGCCGTTTATCACCATTCCTTGCGCCATTTCCTGTGCATACATGTCGGCAAACTCGTCGTTTTTGAGTTCGGTAACGGCTTGGTTCAATATCTTCTGATAAGTTTCATACCCCAAGTCCTCCATAAACCCGCTCTGTTCGGCCCCCAAAAGGTTGCCCGCCCCACGAATGTCGAGGTCTTGCATGGCAAGATTGAAGCCGCTGCCCAACTCTGAGAACGTTTCCAGCGCCTCAAGACGACGGCGTGCTTCGGGTGTGAGCACCGATTTTGGCGGTGCAAGCAAATAGCAAAACGCCTTACGGTTGGAGCGTCCGACACGGCCACGCATCTGGTGCAGGTCGGAAAGTCCGAAGCGGTGCGCGTCGTTGATGATTATCGTGTTTGCGTTTGATATGTCTATTCCGTTCTCGACAATGGTTGTCGAGAGCAGCACATCATAGTCGTAATTCATAAAACCCACGAGGATTTTCTCCAGTTCGTCGGGGTTCATTTGCCCATGACCAATGGCTACACGCGCGTCGGGAACGTATTTCTTTATGAGAGCCGCAATCTCGGGAAGGTTTGAAATGCGGTCGTTCACGAAATACACCTGTCCGTTGCGGCTCATCTCGAAGTTTATTGCATCGGCTATAACTTCATGTCCATACACCGACAACTCGGTGTGTATGGGGTAGCGGTTAGGCGGCGGCGTGCGTATTATGCTCATGTCCCGCGCCCCCATAAGCGAGAATTGCAGGGTGCGCGGTATAGGTGTGGCCGACATGGTGAGCGTGTCTACATTTGTTTTAAGCTTGCGCAGTTTCTCTTTTGTGGCCACTCCGAATTTCTGTTCCTCGTCGATAATCAGCAATCCAAGGTCATGCCATTCCACGGCCTTGCCTATGAGCTTGTGCGTGCCTATGATTATGTCGGTTTTTCCAGCCTTCAAGTTGTCGAGCACTTGCCGTGTTTGCTTTGCAGAACGTGCCCGCGAGAGGTAGTCAACGGTCACGGGCATTCCCTTCAAACGCTCGCTGAAAGTCTTGTAATGCTGAAAAGCAAGCACCGTTGTAGGCACAAGCACCGCCACCTGCTTTGAGTCGCAGGCCGCCTTGAAGGCTGCCCGTATTGCCACCTCGGTTTTGCCGAACCCCACATCGCCGCACACGAGCCTGTCCATAGGGCGTGCGCGCTCCATGTCGGCCTTCACATCCTGCGTGGCTTTGAGCTGGTCGGGGGTGTCTTCATAAAGGAAACTTGCTTCGAGCTCGTGCTGCATGAACGAGTCGGCACTGTAAGCGAAACCCTTTTCGTGCTTGCGCTTCGAATAAAGTTTTATCAAGTCGCGCGCAATGTCCTTTATTTTCTTCTTGGTGCGTTCCTTCAACCGTTCCCAAGCACCCGTTCCTAGTGCGCTGAGCCGTGGCGGTTCGCCCGTGTCAGAACGCCGGTATTTCGAAATCTTATACAGTGAGTGTATCGACACGTCAACTATATCGTTGTGCTGATAGATTATCCTTATCACTTCTTGATAGGATTTCCCCGACGGCACTCTCACCAGTCCGCCAAACTTTCCTATGCCGAAATCAACATGAACAATGTAGTCGCCCGGTTCCATCTCCTGCAGTTCCTTCATCGTGAGAGCCATTTTCCCGGTTCGTGCCACGTCGCTGCGCAGACTGTATTTGTGGAACCGGTCGAAAATCTGGTGGTCGGTGAAGAAACACACACGCATGTCGTTGTCGGCAAAGCCTTCGTGCAGAGTATGGTCAACAGCCTCAAACGGCAGGTTACTGCCTTTTGTTGCAGCATCGCCACCAACGTTTCTGCCGCGTGATGCCTGCAATTCATCGCTGTCGAAGATGTCGCGGAGCCTTCGTGTCTGCTTCTCACTGTCGGCAAGTATGTAAAGAGCGTAACCTTTCAGCAGATAGTCTTCGAGCGATTGGGCAAGAAGTTCGAAGTTTTTATGAAACAAAGGCTGCGGCGTGGTGTGGAAATGTATTGTCGCCTGTGGCGTAGCCGAAGGCTTATGTCCGAACTCTACCATACGGAATGCCGCCACACCGTCGGAAAACTGGGTTGGAGCTACAAGCTGATTGTCCTTGCGCAAGTCGTGCAAAGCCTGCTCACGCTCCACCTCGGTAAGCCCCTCAAGCTTTTCGGCCATTGCCTGCGACGAGAAACCATCGGCATATATCCGTCCAACCATGTCACGCACATATCCCATGTCGCGTGCTACAAGCACTGCATCGGTAGGCAAAAAATTAGTGAACGGCATTTTCTCGTCGGTCATGGCAGTCACCTCGGGCACGATGTCAACATGCTCGCAGCGGTCTTTCGACAATTGGTCGTCCACGCCGAACGTGCGTATGGTATCTATATCATTACCGAAAAAATCGATGCGGAACGGAAGTTCAGAACTGTATGAGTAAACATCAAGAATGCTTCCACGCACGGCAAACTGCCCGGGCTCATACACATAGTCAACTTCGGTGAAGCCAAACGAGCGCAATGTGCGTGCAATGTCAACAAAATCTACCGTTTGTCCTGTCGCCAACGAGAGTGTACGTTCGTCAAGACGCTTCTTGGATACCACGAGTTCGCTCACGGCATCGGCACTTGTAACTACATATAGAGAGTTTTTTTCATGCTCTGCGGCACGACGCGACAGACGGCTGAGCACCTCGGTGCGCAATATTCCGTTGGCCGCGTCGCGCTGGCCATACTTCACCGCACGGCGGAAAGACGACGGAAAGAAAAGTACATCGGCCGTGCCAAGCACTTGCGTAAGGTCGTGGTAGAAATAGCCGGCATCGTCGGCATCGTCCAGAATAAATACAAATGTGGCCGCACTGCGGTGCGACAAGGCCGAGAAGAACAGCGGTGCGGCCGATGCCACTAGTCCGTCGAGAAACACTCCACGTACTCCCGGGTCGGCAAGTGTCGCCAAAAAAGCCCCGCACTGTGGCAGGGCTGAATATCGTTGTCTTAATTCTTCTATCTTCATTACATTAATTTTCGTCGCGCCGACACCGCTTGGCAAGTGTCATGCGTGCTTGGGATATTTGCGGAACCATCCATCCCAACGCAGTCTCATAACACCGAAGAAGGCTTCGCTGAATATGCCTCCGCTCATTTTGCTCACCCCCTCACGGCGGTTTACAAACACCACGGGCACTTCCTTTATCTTGAAGCCCATCTTGTAGGTTGTATATTTCATTTCTATCTGGAAGCCATAGCCCTTGAAACGCACCTCGTCAAGAGGTATAGCCTCGAGCACGCGACGCCTGTAACACTTGAAACCGGCAGTGGTGTCGTGCACGTTGAAGCCCGTAACAAAGCGCACATATTTCGATGCGAAATAGCTCATGAGCACACGCCCCATAGGCCAGTTCACCACATTCACTCCACTCACATAACGCGAACCAATGGCAAGGTCGTAGCCTTCGTCGTGGCAAGCGGCATAGAGGCGCGGCAAGTCATTGGGATTGTGGCTGAAATCAGCATCCATTTCAAACACATAATCGTAGTCATGGGCCAACGCCCACTTGAAGCCTGCAATGTAGGCTGTGCCAAGACCGAGTTTTCCCGTGCGTTCCACGATAAACAGGCGGTCGCCGAATTCGGTGGCGGCAAGCCTTTTCACGATTGCGGCAGTGCCGTCGGGGCTACCATCGTCGATGACAAGTATATGGAAACACTTGTCAAGCGCAAACACAGCGCGTATTATCTTCTCGATGTTTTCCTTTTCGTTGTATGTAGGTATGATTACGATGCTGTCGCTTTTGCTCATTTCTGTCATTTGTAATAATGGATTCTATATGCAAAAGTACGATTTTTTGCAAAACCAAGAAAGCAAAATCTGTGAAAAGTGTGAAATGTGACGTGTTTGACGCAATGCCCTGAAACGATTCTCAATCGGCCTCGCCTGTCATGCTGGCATCGACAAACGAGAACGGGAGCAGGTCGCGTGCGCTTCCCAACCTGTAAACGCCCGACTTGCCGTAGAGCAATATTCTGATGTTGTTCTTGTAGCGGTCTTCAACACCGAGTATCACCTGCCGGCACGCTCCACACGGCGATATTGGAGCAACGAGCAGTCCGTCGGCATTGCGTGCGGCAATGGCAAGGGCTGTAACTGCGTTTTCTGGATATTGCGCCTGTGCTGCAAACAAGGCCGTGCGTTCGGCACACAAACCGGAAGAAAACGCTGCATTCTCCTGATTTGCGCCTGTTACGATTATGTTGTTGTCTAGACGCGCTGCCGCCCCCACAAAGAAATTGCTGTAAGGAGCATAGGCATTGTCAGTGGCAGCGATGGCCTGCTCCACAAGTTCACGCTCGTCGGACGGGAGCTCGTCCATTGCAAGCACATCAACATCGATGTTTATCTGTAGTTGTTTCATTCTTATTCTGTTTTTTCTTCTTCTTTCACAAACTCAAATGCACCTATATCGGGTTTACCGTCGCGTGCCGCACC
>CAVDJG010000013.1:10750-16368 GCA_963609005.1 Acidaminococcaceae bacterium | reverse complement strand
CGCCTGCGGCACGGGTGCGTGACACGGCCTCGCCGCGCATGTTGTAGACGGTAGCCGAAAGCGATGTTGCCCCGGCAATGAAGAACTCGTAGCCGCCGTCGGGAGCTGCGCGCCAGATGAAGTCTTTGCCGCTTTCGATGTGGCCAAGGCCTGCTGCCACGCGCTCGAGCACTTTCTCGAGGCCGGCATACACGTCGAGCTTGCCGGCACCACACTGCACCGGGCGCTTGCAATTCTTGACGAAGATGTCGCGGCGGGCCGTTTCCATTGCTATGTCGCGTATGTCACGCGCCGTGAGCGTGGGGTCGGCCTCGAGCCACAGAGCCGCCGTGCCTGCCATATAGGGCGATGCCATCGACGTGCCGGGGTAGGCAGTCCAGTAATAAGTGCGCCCGTCGGAGGTGACAGAGTTGGTGTATGGCGTGTGTTCCACGTTGGAGTTCTCCATATAATAGGTGCTCATCGCCGAGATGATGAGCGCGCCCGGAGCGAGGATGTGCGGGTAGGATCGGCCCGTGGAGAACGATCCGTAGCTGGTGAACGACGACACATCGCCGCGCAAGTCGTCGATGTTGTATCTCGACTTGAGCGAGTAGGCCCTGCCGTTGGCAAAGGTTCCGGAGTCGCGCGTGGTGTAGGAGCCCACCGCTATCGACTCCGCTCCGCATGCATAGTCGTTCACCACGTTGCCGGTGGTTACGCCTTCGCCCCAACCGTCCAAGTTGCCGGTTGAGAAATAGGGTGTGCCGTGCGAGCTGGCAGTAACAGTCTGCCCCTTGGTTCCGGTGACTATGTAGCCCAGCGAGTAGCGTGCCGCATAGGTTGACGATGTGGTTAGCTCGAAACCTATGCTGACGTTGTATTTGAAGTTGTTCTGGTCTACATTGGCTAAAGAATAGATGACGCCCTCGAACACATTTGATATTGACGGATAGTTGGCCATGTCAATAGTCGAGTAGCCGCTCTGTCCGAGCGTTATCGTTTCAACTATTTCCTTGGTGAGGTTGTCAACGACCACTATTTTCACCGTGAATTTCTCGCCGGAATCCGACCATAACGACATTCCTCCGTTGCCGTAATCCTTCAATATGGCCTTCATCTCGTCGCCGCCTTCAAATGTTTTCTGCTGCGATCCCACGGCGTTGCCTTCGTTGCCGGTTGCTATGCAGAACACGGCATCGCCGTCTGACACCACGCGGTCGATGTAGGCGGCAATGGGATTGGTGCCGTCGTGCGCGCCGCAATTCGCTGCTTCGTAAGACATATTCACGACGAGGGGCATGCCGCGCTTCTTGCTGTAGCGCGTGAATGCCTCGACACGGGTCATAAAGGGAGCCGTATCGTCGGTGAGGTAGCCCATGAGTATGTCGCTGCCGGTGGCCACGCCCTTGCACACAAACGTGTCGTCTTCGTAGGATCCGGCCGCGATGCCGGCCACATGAGTGCCGTGGTCGTAGTTTTTCTCGCTCTCTTTGGGGTCATAGGCTGCTATCTGCTCGGGCGTGCTGAGCACTTCTCCGTTGCTGCGGATGAGGAGTTTCACACGGTTTTCGCCGGTGGCTGGATCGCGGAACATTATGTGGTTGGGGTCGAACCAGTCGTCGATAACGCCCACTACGACGCCCTTGCCCGTGTAGGGCTGGTTAAGGCCTGTGCCTGCATGCACCTTGTCCACTCCCGTGTCGGCGTTGGCCATGTCGAGGCACGGCCGCCTGAGCTGCTTATAGGATATGCTCTGCACGCCGGGCAGGGCGGCGAAGCTGTCGATGGAGTCGAGCGGAAGGGTGACAACGGCAAATTCGCCGCGCTCAACTCCCACACGGGCACCGGCGCAGCTGATTTCCGACGGTTCGTGGCCGGGCTTCATCCTCACCATAACCGATATTTCGGGCGAGGCAACACTCTGCCCCGCAGGGGCGGCACGGCGTGCCGACTGCAGCGACGTGCGCATCCGGTTCAGGGCGAAAAAGCTTTGCGCGTCTAACTTCTGTTGTGCCAATGCCGGAAGGGCAAGCATCGAAAGCGAAAGAACAAGGTATTTTTTATTCATTTTCGTGTGTGTAAAATGTATATTTGAAGTGCTTACAAAAGTACTAATAAAATAGCTAACGAAAAACGGTGCGGCAGTGTTTTTTGGCCGCACCGTTGCATTTGTGTGGAAATAAATTGCTAATTTCGCCGTTGGCTGCACCAAAACGCGGCTTTCTACCACCATGCACGACGAAGAATTCTACACTCACCAGCTCACCCACCGCGACATACGTCCTACGGCGATGCGCCTTCTCATACTGCGCACCATGACGCGCGGCGACGAGACAGTGTCGCTGCCCGAGCTCGAAAGACTGCTTCCAACGGTTGACAAATCAACCATTTCGCGCACGCTCACGCTCTTTCTTCTTCACCGGCTGATACATGCCGTCGACGACGGCAGCGGGTCGCTGAAGTATGCCGTGTGCTCCGACGACTGCGACTGTTCGGTACAGGACGAGCACACGCACTTCTACTGTGAGCAGTGCCACCGCACGTTCTGCCTGAAACGCATTGCCGTGCCGGTGGTTGACTTGCCTCCGGGCTTTACGCTCGCGAGCGTAAACTATGTGCTGAAAGGGCTTTGTCCCGAATGTTCGGAGAAGACACGGCAGCGGCGCTGAGCCTTCTCTGCGGCGCAGTCGCGTTCACTCGCCCTGCGGCGAGAAGCGTGCGCGCACGTCTTCCATTATGCCCACGAGCTCATCTACGGTGGTGGCGCGGAGCATGGCAATGCGTGTCTGCTTGAAGTCGGGTATTCCCTTGAACACCGGACTTGCCGCTATGTGGCGGCGCGTGTGCAGTATGCCGCGGTATTCGTCGATGCGTTGCACGTTGATGCGCAACTGTTCCTCAAGAATGTCGAGCTTTCGCCCGAAGGTGAGCGAGCCGTCGTCGGGGCGTCCGTCGAGGCGGTCGCGCATCTCTTTGAACACCCACGGCCGTCCGAAGGTGGCGCGTCCCACCATGATAGCATCCACTCCGTAGCGCGAGAAAGCCTGCTCGGCCTGCTCGGGGGTGGTTATGTCGCCGTTGCCTATTATGGGAATGTGCATGCGCGGGTTGCGTTTCACCTCGCCGATGAGTGTCCAGTCGGCCTCGCCGGTGTACATCTGCGCCCGTGTGCGGCCGTGTATGGTGAGAGCCTGTATGCCGCAGTCCTGCAACTGTTCGGCAAGTGTGGTGATTACGAGGTTGTCGCTATTCCAACCCAGGCGCGTCTTCACGGTCACAGGAGTGTTGACGGCGCGCACCACCGATCGTGTTATCTCGAGCATCAACGGGATATTCTGCAGCATTCCGGCCCCCGCTCCCTTTCCGGCCACTTTCTTCACGGGGCAGCCGAAGTTGAGGTCGATCACGTCGGGGTGTGCCTGCTCCACTATACGGGCCGCCTCAACCATCGAGTCGGTGTTGCGTCCGTATATCTGTATGCCCACCGGGCGTTCGCCATCGTTTATGGCGAGCTTGCCCACGGTGCTCTTTACCGAGCGCACGAGGGCTTCGGCACTCACAAATTCGGTGTAGACCATGCTCGCGCCGAAGCGTTTGCACAGGTGACGGAAGCCTATGTCGGTGACATCTTCCATTGGGGCGAGGAAGAGCGGACGCTCTCCAAACTGTATATTTCCTATCTTCATTTTCTTTTTTATAGCAGGTGGAACACGTTTCCGGCAAGCACTTTGGCCACGCCTTTCAGTTCGAGCGAGAATGCGGCCGACGTTATCTGCGCCACGGGCAGGCCCGAAACGGCGGCCAGGGCGTTGACGTGCATGTCGCCTTCTGATGTGAGACAGCCAACGATGCGCTGCTCCACGTCGTTGAGTTGGGGAAAGAGTTGCCGCTCTATGCCCTGCCGGCGCGCCCGGTCGAGCTGGTCGTCGGTTTGCCATCCCATTGTCGCCACGAAGTCGTCGGCACCGGTGAGCAGCGTGGCCCGGTTGTCGCGTATGAGATGGTTGCACCCCTCGCTGTATTCGCGCCCCACATATCCGGGAAAGGCAAACACCTCGCGCCCGTAGCTCCGGGCCATGCCTGCGGTGATGAGTCCGCCGCCCTTGGCCGCGCTCTCCACTAGAATGCACGCGTCGCTCATTCCGGCCACGATGCGGTTGCGCCTCACGAAGTTCTGCTTGTCGGCGTTGGTGCGCACGGGAAACTCGGTGAGCAGCGCGCCGTGGCTTATCATTTCGGATGCCGTGGCGCGGTGGGCCGAGGGATATATGGTGTCGAGCCCGTGGGCAAGAACGCCCACCGTGGCATAGCCCACGGCGAGAGCCTCGCGATGGGCCAGTATGTCAACGCCATAGGCAAGACCGCTCACCACAAGCACGTCGGCACACTGCGACCGCAGCGACGTGAGAAAATGGTGTATTGCATCGCGCGAATAGGTGGTGGCATGGCGTGTGCCCACGATGTTTATAACGTGGCGGGCGTTGAGTTGCGCCGTGCCGCGGCAGAACAGAACCACCGGTGCGTCGGCGCAGTCGCGCAGCCGCGATGGATAGCCGGCATCGGCGGGCGTAAAAGTGTCGATGCCGTGGCCGGCGTTGTATTGCAGTTCGGCCTCGGCGCGGGGCAGAAAATCGTCGAGCGAGGCCACGAGTGCGGCCACACGCGGCGCGGCATCGGGCACGACGGCCTTTATGTCGCTGCGGCAATCATACACCGCCGTTGCCGAACCCGCACGGTGGTAGAGTTCGGCCACGGCCTGCGGGCAGTAGCGTCCGGCCATGGCGAGTGCCACGGCATACAGAGTTTCGTTGTCGTTGTGCATGTGGATGGGGTGTGGAGTCAGGCGAAACCGAAGGCACGGTCGTAGTCGTCGCTGTTGGAGAGGCGCCCGTTGATGAGGCACACAAGCTCCACGGTGCTGCGGAAGCAGAGGCGGTTGTCTGATTTGCGGAACAAATCCTGGTTGAAGATGTAGCGCAGCCCCTCCTTGCGCAGTGCGAGTCGCGACACGAAGCGGTCGTCGCAGCGCAGCGGAGTCTTGTATTGCAGGTTCATGCGAGCCACCACTGCATCGACGCCCTGCTCGTGCAGGCGTGCGAAACTCACGCCGAGCGACGTGAGATAAAGATGCCTCGTGTGCTCTATGTAGTGCAGATAGTTGGCGTTGTTTACTATGCCCTGAATGTCGCACTCATAGTCGCGCACTTCCATTTCGGTTTCAAATACGTAATCCATCGTTGCTGTCGGTTTGTGGTGCAAAGTTAGTTTAAATTGCGCAGACTGCAAAGCGCGCCGTCAATCTTGTGGTTCATGGCGGCGCAGATATTCGTAGCCGAAACGGCATCTCAGGCAGTCGCGCCGATCGCAGTAGCGCCGGCTGAGCTGTATTAGGGCCTGCGTGTCGGCGGCATCCTGCGCCTCCAGTCCACACTCGTGCCATTGCCTCACTATGGCGTTGTCTTCGGGCGGAAGCTGCCCGAGCATGTCGAGAGCGCGGCGGCACATGGCCTCATCGCTGCGGTGGCGGCCGTAGGCATAGAGCACGGGCACGGCCGTGTTCAAGGCGAGCACGTTGAGCGATGCCGCCGAGAGCTTTTTGCCGCCCTCGCGGCTCTCGCTGCCGAAGGTGTAGTGGG
>CAVDJG010000013.1:0-10739 GCA_963609005.1 Acidaminococcaceae bacterium | reverse complement strand
CCAGTAGCCGGTAACGCCTGTGGCGAGCATGCGGCGCACGTCGGCGGCGGTGAGACAGTCGGCAAGTGTGCCGAGAGTGGCCTGCCGCGAGCAGTAGAGATGCGCCATTTGGGCTATGCGAATGGTGGGGAAATTCTGCGGACGCAGCCTCATGAAGCGCCACACGCCGTGGTCGATGGCATGCAGCGAGAACTTGCGCGCGAGGTAGGCATACTCGGCCGAGAGCCGGCGGTAGTATTCGTCGGCGAGTGCAGCGTCGCGGTGTCGTGGCGGCAGAGCCTCGGGATTGAGCAGTCCGGCCTGCCCCATGAACACGGCTTCCACCTGGAAAGCGTTGTCGCGGTGGTGGGCCACGCTGCCCAAGGGCACGTTGCGCGCCCACAGTTCGAAGGCGTCGGCATTGACACCGAAGCCGAAATTGCGCGCGAGCGTAACGAAGAAAGCCTGCTCCCACGAACCGGCTGCGGCGCGGGCGCGCTCCTCTATGTCGGCGGCCTTGGCTGCGAGGCGTTCCACCTGCAGCGCGCTCAGCCACGAATGCACGGTGATGCGGGGCAGCCGCTGCACCACCTGGCGGCACGGCGGATATTTGTCGTCGTGGAGCAGACTGCTGTAATTGGCCGCTATGTGCGGCGGCACGGTGAGCTGCAGCTGCGGAGGTTTGCTGCCGTTGTGCGTGATTACGTCGCAATCGACGGTGCCGGCCACATGCAGCACCACGTTGTCGTAGTGCGGGTCGAGGTCGTGGTGGTGGGCAAACCAGTCGGAGGAGCGGTCGTGCAGCTCAATGTTGCCCACCCACAGAGTGCCTCCTATGCGCACCTTGGCATTGAAAAAGTCGGGGCCGGCATGGGTGTTGTGCAGTCCGGGGTCGAGCACTTCGAGAGCGCGCCCGTCGGTGGTGGCGAGTGCATGGAGCGGAAACAGCTTGTGTTTCCATACATAGTGCAGCAGTTTTTCCATAGGCCGGTGTGCATATAAGGTATATAAATAAGGTGGCACGCGTGTGCCTATGCGTGCAAATTTACGAAAAATGGCCCGGACAACACAGTGTCCGGGCCATTTTATTTGTAGGGGATAAAGCTATCCCTCAGTGTCATTTCTTCACAACCTTGATGGTCTTGCCGTTGACGCGCACGATGTTGATGCCCTTCTGCAGGCTGTTCACCTTGGCACCGCTTATTGTGTAGATTGCGTCGGCACCCTTCACGGTGTTCTCGATGCCGCCGATTCCGTCAACAACAGAACCGAACTGACCTACGATGCTGAATTCCTCGTCGTCAGGATCGGAGAACTCGAAGCTAAGCACGAGCTTGTCGTCAGACGACTTCAAGCCGTCGACTGCAACAACATAATCGTTGCCGCCCACCTCAACAGTTGTTTCGCCGGTGATGTAGGTAACGCCGTCTTCGGTTTCAACGGTAACGGGCTTCACGCTGATGTCGCCGTAGCCGAAGTCTTTGATTACGATTTCGTAGGTGTCGTCGTCATACTGGCGCAGAACAACTTCTGCGTTGTTCAAGGTCTGGCTGTTGCCTTCAGAGTCGGAGAACACGAGCTTGTCGGTGTATGTCTCCTCGCTTACAACAACGGGAACTTCCTCCTCGAGGTCGTAGATGCGCACCGACTTGTAGGTAGCGTGGCTGCGGCCGCTGCCTTCCTGGCTTCCTACCTCGATGTTGGTGAGTGCCCAGAGGTCGGCATAGATGCTGCTTATAGAGTCGCGGCTCGAGAATGTGCCATTGTCCTCATAAAGGATGTTGCCGTTAACATCGTTGATGGTGATACCAGTTCTCTTCGAAATCACGATAGTAACTTCACCGCTTGCGTTGACGTGTCCGCGCACTGGGCTGCTGCTAGCGTCAAGATAGTTGATTTCGAGGTTGCCCTTGGTGTTAGAAACCGGGTAGTAGAGGTGGAAGTGAGGTGCACCTGACCACTGAGAAATGCTCTGTCCTACCGAAAGGATGCCCTCGTTGCTGCCGGTGCAGGTGCTCAGGTCGATGACGGCCTTGAGATACTGCTTGTCCCAGTCGATGTCGGCTGTGTAGGCAAACTTCTCGCCGTCGGGAGCATATCCGCTGGGGATAACCTCGACGCCGTCCTCGGGAACGATAGAGCTGCTGCCGAATACGATTGTAGCCTCGCGCGAAGCTATTGTGGTAACGAATGTAGCGTCGAAGTCAAGGTCTTTGGCAGTACCGTTGATAGTGAGGTCAACAGTAGCGCCGTCAACAACGCCGAACGACTCGAATGTTCCGTCGGTGTTCGACCATGTGGCCTCGCCGGTGAACTCATAGGTTGTAGTGCCGTCTTCGTTCTCGGTTGCGGTAACGTTCTTGGCAGTGAGGTCGCCGAGCACATTGTCGCCTACAGTCACGCCACGGTAAATAATAGTGGTGGTGCCGTCGGTTTCGCTAACGATTTCAACCTTGTTGCTGTCATAGTCGGTAGTAGTGCCGGCATAGGTGGTGTAGGCCACGTCGGTGTAGGTAATGGTGTCGGGCACGGCTACTTCCAAATCAACAACGTTCACGCTCTTGTAGGTTGCCCAGCTGCGGTTCTCGCCCTGGATGCTTGCGAAGTAGAGGTTTGCAGGATTGCTCTCATAGAGCAAAGGCATGTCTGATGCAGGCATGATGAGAGATCCTTCGGCATAGAGACCTTCCTTGGTTACTTCAAACACCACTTCTTCGGGGTTATTTATTGTTACCTCTACGTTAGCGTTGGCAGCGCCGCGGTAGTGCACTGTGAGGCGCTTCTCGGCATCCTGCCATCCGCTGCTTGTCCAAAGGGTGGCATTGCGAGTGTAGTAGAGCGAGAGGAAACCGTCATCGGTGGGGTTCCAATTGCTGAGCACGTCAACATTGTCAGAAAGCGAGAAGAGGTTTTCGTTGGCCTGCTGCTCGTGGCATGTGCTCAGGTCGAGTGTGGCAACGAGTTTCTGGTTGTCCCAATTGATTGCGAAGGGATACTGGAATGTTGCGCCGTCGGGCACGAAGTTCTCAAGAGGCAGAGTCTCGGGCTCGGGTTCGGGCTCAACATAGCTGCTGCCGAATACGATTGTAGCCTCGCTGCCCATGAGTGTGGTAACGAATGTGGCATTGAGCTTGCCGTCCTTGGCAGTTCCGTCGATAGTCAAGCCAACGGTAGCGCCGTCGGTGATGCCGAACATAGAGAATGTTCCGGTGGTGTTCGACCATGTTGCGTCGCCGTTGAAGGCGTAGGTCACGGTGCCGTCCTCGGCTGTGGTGGCGGTAACGTTCTTGGCAGTGAGGTCGCCAAACACGCTTGTGCCGGCAGTGAGCTGCTTGTAGACGATGGTTGTGGTGCCGTCGGTTTCGGTAATCACGTCAACCTCGTGGTCGGTGTAGTTAACAGTGTTGCCTGCGAATGTAGCATAAGCCACGTCGGTGTAGGGCACTGTAACAGCCTCGGGCTCGGGTTCGGTGGCGAAATCGTCGGTGCCGAATGTAGCCGTGAAGGGCCACTGTCCATAAGAATTCAAGGCAACTTTGCCGTCATAGTTTGCATAGGCTTTTGTGTCGTTAAACTTCACTGTGACTGATGTCATAGGGCATCCAGGTGAAGTTGCAACCCAATCGCCGCTTGTAAACTTGGCAGTAACGTCGGTTACGGAGATTGTCGTGACGCCGCCTGATGTGGTGCCTTCAACATCGGAAAGTGTGAGGTCGCCTAATTGATAGCCGACAGCGGAGTTCGCCAGGTCTTTCAAAACCACATCATACTTTCCATCTCCCTTGTCTGTCACTTGCAACGTGGCCGTTTCATACGAAGCCTCGTAGCCATAGACAGAATTCACGAGCTTGTCGGTATAGTCGGTTGCCATTGCAGCCACCGTCACTACCAACATAGCGAGTAGAGATAAGATTTTCTTCATGTGAAATCCTTTCTGTTAAGTTAATAATTATTGAATGTAAAAAATAAAAAATGTCATGCCGTGGGCCGTTGCTGATTTGTTTGCAGTTGAGTTTGTTTTTCAGGCATTCCAGCCCTGATGTTGCTGCCGGCGAAGCCTTTGCGGCGGTGTCTGCACATGCTTGGCGGCGGCGCATGGCGTTTGGAGCGCGTGCGTGCAGCGTGCGGTGCACGTGTGTGCAGCGCATGGGGTGCGTGTGTGCAGCATATGGTGTTTCTTTTATTCCTAAGTCGAACAAAAGCGGGCATAATGCTTGACAGAAGTTCGATTAGTGCTTGATGTTTAAGATTTCTTTTGCAAATATACGCCGAAAATGCCTTTCTTCCAAATTTCGGCATGAAAAGTTTCATTTTCAGCCACAATTTATGCGTTTTGCCCCGACATACAGGGTGCGGGCCGGGCACGGTGTTGCGGCATGGGCACAAAAAAGCGGAGCAACCCGGGTGAAATCGCTTCACAGGTTGCTCCTTTGGGTGATTACGCAATAGGTATGAATTTTTTATGAGGCGTAATCGTCTTTATTCATAAGGCTTTTATGATGCTCTTGTTGTCATTGTGCCGCAGTGTGCGGCGTGTCTTGTGCGGTGTCGTCGCCGCCTCCGCCCAGTGCCTGGTAGAGGTTAATGGTGCCTTGCAGCAGCGAGAGGCGGTTGGATGTCTGCGTGAGCTGTGCCGCCAGCAGCGACTGCCGTGCGGTGAGCACCTCGAGATAGGTGTTGTCGCCGTGCTCCATGAGGAGCGTGGTGCTGCGCAGGGCTTTTTGCAGAGCCTCTATCTCGGCGGCTGTCGATGTTTGCTTGTCGCGTGCCGTCAGGCATTCGGTGAGCGCGTCGTTCACTTCCTTGCCCGCGTTGAGCAGCGTCTGGGTGAAGGCGAGGCGCGCCTCTTCCATTTGTGCCTTGGCAATGCGCAGCTGCGCCTCGTTCTGTCCGCGTGTGAACAGCGGTGCGGTGAGCGACCCGAGTGCCGTGGCAAGCCACTTGCCGGGGTTCACTATGAGCGAACCGAGCGAGTTGGTCCAGCCGATGCTGCCGCTAAGCACGAGCGAGGGATAGAATGCCGATCGTGCCTGTCCCACGCCGTAGAAGGCTGCCTCGATGGTGCGCTCGGCCATGCGCACGTCGGGACGCGAGGCGAGGCGGCACAGAGGCACCCCCGACTCGAAGAGTTGCGGCACTTGCGCGTCGGCCAGGTCGGCCGTTTCGTAGTGCCGGGGCGTTTCGCCCAGCATGGCCGAGAGGGCGTTTTCGGTTTGCGCCTCCTGCGACTTCAGCTCGAGCACCGAGGTGTGCACCGAGTGCAGCGTGGCCTCCATTTGCGACACTCCGGCCTCGTTGTAGCGTCCGGCCTTCATAAGTGCCTTGGCGGTGGCGAGCGTTTCGCGCCACGCATCCTCGGTTTGTGTGGTTATCTCAATCTGCGATCGCAGCGTGGCGAGGGTGTAGTAGGCGTTGGCCACGTTGGCTATGAGCTGCGATCGCACCGCCTGGCGGTAGTCGCCGCTCTTGGCATAGAGGGCCTTGGCCTGCTCCTTGGCGTTGCGCATGCGGCCGAAGATGTCGATTTCCCAGCTCATGGTGAGCGGAATGGAGTAGGTTTTGGTGGCCTTTCCCCAGTCGAAGCTGCTCACCGATCCTTGCGGTGCTATTGCAAACGAGGGCAGGAAGGCGAGCCTTACGGCCTTGAGTGTGGCGCGTGCCTCCTCGATGCGCAGTTGGGCCGAGCGGTAGTCGGTGTTCTGCGCCAGCCCGCGGCAGATGAGCTGCTGCAAGAGCGGGTCGGTGAAGAGCTGCCGCCACTGGATCATGGCCGTTGATGCGGTGTCGGCGGTGAAGGCCTCTATCGAGTCGGCGGCAGTGGTGCAGCCAGCCTCATAGCTGTCGATGGGGCGGCCGAGCACCGAGTCGCCACAGTATTTTGCCGCGTCAACCTGCGACGGATGGTATTTGCTGTATATCCCGCAGCTGCCCAAAGAGAGGGCGAAGGCTGCAAAAAATATGGTTTTCTTCATGTTGTTTTGTTTATGGGTGTTTATGCTTTCACAGCTTTCCGGCTTCGGCTTTCTCTTTCTGTGTCTTTTCTATCTCGAGCTGCAGCTCATAGTCGGGGTCTTCGTGGTAGGGCTTGCGCACCTTTTCCTGAAGGTATTCGAACACCACGAAGAACACGGGCACCACGAAGACGAGTGCGAGCGATCCCACGAGGAGGCCTCCCACGACGCCCGTTCCGAGCGAACTGTTGCCGTTGGCGCCGGCACCTGTTGAGAACATGAGGGGCAACATGCCGAACACCATGCAGAGCACTGTCATCAAGATGGGTCGCAATCGGGCCTGTGCAGCCGAGAATGCCGAGGCTATGATGCCCATGCCGGTGCGGCGGCGTTCGACGGCATACTCGGTGATGAGGATTGCCGTCTTGGCAAGCAAGCCGATGAGCATGATGATACCGGTTTGCAGATAGATGTTGTTTTCAAGTCCGAAGATCTTGGCAAAGAGGAAACTGCCCATGAGGCCGAACGGAACCGAGAGGATTACTGCCCACGGAATGAGGAAGCTCTCGTAGAGGCAGGCCATGATGATGTAGATGAGCACGATGCAGATGCCGTAGATGAAGAGCGTCTTGCCGCCGCTGCTGTTGCCCTCCTCGCGGGCCATGCCGCCGAACTCGTAGCCGTAGCCCGAAGGCAGGGTCTGATTCTTCACCTCGGCAATGGCCTTCTGGGCCTCACCGGTGGAGTAGCCGTCGGCCACGTTGACGTTGACCGTGATGGAGCTGTAGAGGTTGAAGCGGTTGGAAACCTGTGCTCCCACGCCGTCGGTAAGGGTGACAAACTCGCTGAGCGGAGCCATGCTGTCGCCGTTGCGCACGAACATGTTGTCGAGCGAATGCTTGTCGAGGCGGTATTGCGGCGACGACTCAATCATCACACGATAAACCTTTCCAAACTCATTGTAGTTGCTCACGTAGGAACCACCGCAGTAGCTGCCCAGAGCATCGAGTATGGTTGAGGGCGAAATGCCTGCGCGCTTGCACTTGGCGGCATCTACATCCACCGAAATCTGCGGGAAATTCATGCCGTAGGATGTGTAGGCCACGGCTATCTCGGGACGCTTGTTCAATTCGCCAAGGAATTTCATAACATGGTTATAAAAGACCTTCTTGTCGCCGCCCGTCTTGTCCTGCATGTTCATTTCGATGGAGTTACCCATACCGTAGCCGGGAATCATGGCGGGCTGGAACACAAACACCTGGGCCTCTTTCAGTTTGCTGAACTCGGCGTTGAGCCGTGCCATCACTTGGTCGATGGAGTGTTGCTTGCCCTTGCGATCCTCCCAACTCTTCAATCGCACCACGATTGTGCCGTAGGATGTGCCCTGTCCGGAGAGCATACCGTAGCCGGCAACGGTGCTGAAGTGCTGCACCTCTTCCTGCTTGGCGAGGATGTCGCTAATCTTGTCCATGGTCTTGTTGGTTTCGGCAAGCGTATTTCCGGGCGAAGTGCTCACGTTGATCATCATCACGCCCTGGTCTTCCTGAGGCACGAAACCGGTTTTTGTGGTGGTCATGAGGAACACCAGCAGTGCCACTGATGCAACCAGACCGGTCCAGGCAAGCCAACGGTGGTGGAAGAAGAACATCACGCCCCGCTTGTATTTGCCCATCAAGGCGCCGAAGGCTACATTGTAGGCGGCGCGTATTCTGCCGTTCAAGCCTTTCTTGTGGCCGTCGATGGGGTTGCCGTGGGCATCAAGCAAGAGATTGCCGTGGGCATCGGTAGCGCCCTCGGTGGGCTTCATCATCATGGCGCAGAGCGCAGGACAGAGGGTCAAGGCCGAAATCATGGACAGACCAACCGACGTGGCCATGGTGATGCCAAACTGAGTGTAGAAGATGCCCGACGTGCCGCCCATGAACGACACGGGGATGAACACGGCCATGAACACCAGCGTGCAGGAAACAACGGCCATGCTCACGTCGTGGAGGGCGTCGCGGGTGGCGAGGTAGGGCGACTTGTAGCCGGCATCGAACTTGGCCTGCACGGCCTCAACCACCACAATGGCGTCATCCACCACAGTTCCGATGGCAAGCACAAGGGCGAAAAGCGTGAGGATGTTGATGCTGAATCCGGCCACCGTGAGGCAGGCAAACGTGCCGATGAGCGACACTATAATGGATATTGACGGGATGAGCGTGCTCTTGAAGTCTTGCAAGAAGAAGTAGACCACAAGTATCACGAGGATGATGGCAATGACCAGTGTCTCCACCACTTCGTGGATGGATGCGAAGAGGAAGTTGTTTGAACTGTGCATCTCGACAAACTCGCAGCCCTTGGGCAGTGCCTTCGACATTTCTTCGAGCTTGGCCGAAATGTTCTTGTTCACCTCGGTGGCGTTGGCTCCGGCCACCTGGAAAGTCATGAATGTAACGCCGGGTTTCTTGTCAACCTCGCCGTGGTAGCTGTAAGAGAGACGTCCGAGCTCAACCTCGGCCACGTCTTTCAACCGCAGCACTGTTCCGTCGTCGTTGCTGCGTATGGTCATGTTCTTGAACTCCTCGACGCTCTTCAGTCGGCCGTGATATTTCAGGGTGTACTGGAAAGTGTTGGGCGAAGCCTCGCCGAGGGCACCCGTAGGAGCCTCGATGTTCTGCTCGCCGAGCACCTGGGTGACGTCGGACGGCTGCAAGTGATACTGTGCCATGAGGTCGGGCTTGAGCCAGATGCGCATACTGTAGGTGTCGCCAAGCTCCAACACCTCGCCCACTCCGTTGATACGCTTTATTTCGGGCACCACGTTGATGTCGAGATAGTTGGCAAGGAAGGTCTCGTCATACTTTCCGTCGTTGCTCACGAGGGCTCCAATCTGCAAGAAACTGTTCTGCTGTTTCTGCGTGGTGACACCAATCTTCGTTACCTCCGAGGGCAGAAGTCCCTGCGCCTTCGACACACGGTTCTGCACATTTACGGTGGCCATGTCGGGGTCGGTGCCCTGCTTGAAGTAGACATTGATTTGTGCCGAACCCGAGTTGGTGGCGGTGGAGGTGATGTAGAGCATGTTCTCAACACCGTTTATGCTCTCCTCGAGCGGCATGATGACCGATTTCATCACGGCGTCGGCATCGGCACCAGTGTAGGTTGCCTCAACGCGCACGGTGGGCGGCGCGATGTCGGGGTATTGCTCTACGGGCAGGTTGAACAGCGAAATCAAGCCCACCATTACTATAAGCACGGCGACGCAAATGGCCATCACCGGGCGTTTGATGAATATGTTGCCTTTCATTATTTACTTCTTTACAAAAAAAGGGCTTTTTACTTTTTTACTCTTTTACCTTTTTACTTTTCCTTCACCGTTTCGCCTTCGTGCACAAGGCCTGCACCTTCGGCCACAATCTCGTCGCCCACGGCGAGGCCTGAGGTGACGATGTAGCTGCGTCCGTCGTCGATATTCTCTACACTTACGAGCTGCGACACGGCCTTTCCGCCCACAACCTTGTAGACAATGCGCTTGTCTTGCTGCTGCACCGTGGCCGACTGCGGTATCACGATGCACGCCTTGCGGTCGACGGGGATTATCACGTTGCCCGAACCGCCGCTGTTGAGCAAGCGCTCGGGGTTGGGGAAGACGGCGCGCAGGGTCACGGCACCGGTCTGGGTGTCAATCACTCCGCTTATGCTCTCTACCCTGCCCTTGTGGGTGTACATCGACTGGTCGCCGAGCTGGAGCGATATTTCGGGCATGTTCTTTATGGCTGCGTCCTTCGAACCATACTGACGCACAAACGAGAGGAGCTGCTTCTCGGTCATCGAGAAATACACATACATCTCGGAATTGTCGGAAACCGAAGTGAGGGGCTTGGGAATGCTCGGGCCGACGAGCGCACCCACACGGTAGGGCAACACTCCCACCACGCCGTGGGCCGGGCTGCGCACCTCGGTGTAGGAGAGGTTGTTTTTAGCGTCAACCACCTGGGCCTGGGCCTGGGCAAGCTGAGCCTGGGCGGTGCGGTAGGCATTCTCAGAGGTGTTGAGCGTGTAGTCGGACACCACTTTCTGGGTGTGCAGCTCACGGTTGCTTTCATATGTGAGCTTGGCAGTGGCAAGCGCGGCCTTGGCAGCACGCTCGTTGGCAAGCGCAGTGGCAAGCGCGGCACGGTAGGGCACCTGGTCGATGACGAAAAGCAACTGTCCCTTCGACACCTTGTCGCCTTCGTTCACACACAAACGCTGTATCTTGCCCGACACCTGGGGATAGATGGCTATGTCTTGCCGTCCCTGGATGGAGGCCGAATAAGAGGTGGAAAGCGATAGGTCTTGCTTTGACACTTTCATTGTCTTGTAAGAATTCTGTACTTGCTGTTCCTGCTTTTTCTGCTGGCACGAGGATATGCCACAAACTACGCAAAGGCAAAGGCCCATGCGTAAAAACAATCTTTTGAAAATCATCATATCTATTGCTTTTTTTATCGCTGCAAAGTTAAGAAGCAACTGTCGTAAAAGGCATGACCATTAACGCACACAAGTGTTCAAAAAACGAACATATTCGGATTATGCACAAATGTGTTCTGATTTTGAAAATTATTGGTGTCCGGTAAAAAAAACTCCTGACATTGTAAGACATTGAAAGGCAGTTTTTACATGCTTTTAGGGAGACAACGGGCTTGTCTTTATCCTTTGTATGGTTCGTTGTCTGTTGTCACTGTATAGTATGGTGTTCAAAATTCAACCGCATAAATGCGCGTTTGCGTGAATTGTTGAGCACAAAGCCCTGCAAGGGCGCAACAATAATAGCCCAGGGTGAGG
>CAVDJG010000012.1:0-17826 GCA_963609005.1 Acidaminococcaceae bacterium | reverse complement strand
CCATTGCCCCTGTAAGGGGCGCATAATTCTTTATGAGGTTGAACTATGCGCCCCTTACGGGGGCAATGTTGTTGATAACTGAAAGCGCAGGGCAAGCCCCTGCGCTATATTAGATTGTCCCTACGGGACATGGCAGCCCTGAAAGGGCGTAACAGTCATAGCCCAGGGTGAGCAGCGCGGCGAAGCCGTGATGCGTAACCCTGGGTAATGTGTTTGCATCAAGGCTGGCCTGTAAGGTCAGCACAACGATTAGTGTGTCATTTGCATTAGTTTTGTAACGTATTGTGGTGAACTTTCAGTCCACCCTTTTCCATTGCCTTATCCCAGGGTTACGTCGGTCGCTCTGCTCCCTCCTCACCCTGGGCTGCGACCGTTGCGCCCTTGCAGGGCTTTGTGATCGAAAATTCACACAAACGCGCATTTATGCTGTTGAATTTTGAATGCCCTTGCAGGTAGGGCATTTTTTACACGGCGGGCAACAAAAATCACACACGCCACCTACCGAGGTTCGCCGAAAAGCGGTAACTTTGCATTGCCCAAACCGCACGCCACGGCGCGTGAGGCGCACTGCACGGCGGCACGGGCACGACAAGAAAAAAGCGCAGACAATGGACATACAGTCGGTAGCGACCCAAATGGCCGTACTTTTCCTGCTTGTGGTGGCGGGCTTCGCGTCGAGAAAACTGAAGCTCATGGACGAGGATTTCGACCGCAAGCTATCCAACTTCGTAATACAACTGTCGGCCCCGTGCCTCATCATATCATCGACCATGGGCGACACCATGCCCGACCGCAGCCGCATAGTGCCGCTGTTGGCCGTGGGATGCATCACCTATGCGGTGCTCATAGCCGTGGCCTCGGTGCTGCCCCGCGCCTTGCCCGTGGCACGCGAGGAGCGCGGACTGTACAGTTTTATGATAGCCTATGCCAACGTGGGCTTCATTGGCTATCCCATAGTGGCGTCGATATTCGGGCAAAGCTCGGTGTTCTATGCCTGCATACTCAACGTGCCCAACACGCTCACCATATTCGTGTGGGGCGTGATGTTCGTGCGGGGCACCTCGGCCGGACGCTTCGACTGGCGGCTGCTCGTGTGCCCCTCAATGGTGGCCACCTATCTGTCGGTGGCCATAGTGTGCGCCGGGTGGCGCGCGCCGCAGTTCATAGCCCAGTCGGTAACGCTGCTGGGCAACATCACGGTGCCCGCCTCGCTGCTCGTGATAGGATCGAGCATAGCCGGAATGCCGCTGCGGCGCATGGCAGGATGCCGCGCCACCTACATAATGTGCGCCCTGCGCCTCGTGGCAGTGCCCGTGGGCATGTTCTACATAATACGCCTGCTTGGCTTCGACACCCACACGGCAGCCGTCAACGCAGTGCTCGTGGGCATGCCCGTGGCCTCGTTCGGCACGATGTTCTGCATGAAATACGGCCGCGACGTGACGCGCATGGCACAGGGCACATTCCTCTCAACGCTGCTCTCCATGCTAAGCATTCCGCTGCTTGCCATGCTGCTGCACTGACAACATTAACTCACAAAAACCACCATTAACCCATTGTTGAAATGAAAAGACTACATTTTGCAGCCATTGCCCTTGCCGCCGGCCTGACACTGTGCGGCACGGCATGCAAGCCATCGGCATCGGGCCGCAGCGCCGACACGGCCGACTCGACAGCACAAGACACGTTTGCCACCGACAGCGTGGCCTTCACCTACGACAAGGCCGACGGCATAAAGTGCACGATTGGCGTTGACTATCCGCAGGGCAACGACAGCCTTGCCGAGGGCACGAAGCAATTCATAGCCCGCGAACTGGCGGCTCTCTATCTGCCCTACAACGATACTGACGACGCT
The DNA here is from genome assembly GCA_963609005.1 of Acidaminococcaceae bacterium. Lineage (GTDB taxonomy): Bacteria > Bacteroidota > Bacteroidia > Bacteroidales > Bacteroidaceae > Prevotella. The sequence goes on along the minus strand of CAVDJG010000012.1, from coordinate 15,971 downwards.
GAAAGCCAAAGCGACTATCCATTATACAAAGGAAACACCACCGACGGCCGACCGCTTGTAGACCACTACGGCAACGGCACGGTGCGCTTTCTTACCGAAGCGCGCAAGCAACTCGAGGAGGCCAGACTTGAGAAGCACGATATGCCCACACTGTCGCAGATCACTAAAATAAGCCTTGAAGAGGTGAAACCCGCATACATCACCTACCGCATAAGCAGCGACAGCTATCTCGGCGGCGCGCACCATTCCTACACTGCATATTGCAGAAACATAAGCCGCAAGACCAACCGCCCCGTTGACTGCATGATAGACACCGCCAAACTGCGCGACATGCAGCCCTTGCTGCGCAAGAACGTGCTGCGGTGTGTCAAGGCAAGCGGTGTGGAAGGCGTGACCGACGCCACACTCGACAACTACATCATTCTGCCCGACGACGGACTCGTGCCGCTGCCCGTTTGCACCCCGTGGATAGAGGGCGACAGTCTGAAATTCGTCTACCAGCCTTATGAGATAGCTTCGTATGCCGTGGGCACCATAAGCTTCGGCATTGCGGCAAAAGACATCAAGCCATTCCTTGGCAAAGAGGCTGCCGGTCTGCTCGCACAATAGGCCCGGGCAGCCGTGGCCTGCACCCCAAGCCGCCGCCTAAGGCGCGGCATTAGTGCCGCAGAACCACAAAAAAAGTATTGGTGTACGGTAGAAAACCCAATATTTTTGAAGTTGTTTTTGACACCTGTAAATGTTTTACACACGTCGCCGCTGTCGTGTGTTGCTGCCGTCTTTTCGGGGTGCAGTTTTTGTGCACAAGCCCTGCATTGGCCGTTGATTGATGTTTTTGATGCAGTTTTGTGCATACAAGCCCTTGTATTAGCCGTTGGTTAATGTTTTTGATGCGGTTTTGAGTGCACAAGCCCTGCAAGGGCGCAACAGTCCCAGCCCAGGGTGAGCAGCGCGGCGGAGCCGTGATGCGTAACCCTGGGTAATAGGCATAGCCAAAGCTGGACTGTAAGTTCAGCACAACCATTAAGGCACCATTGGCACACCGGTTTGCAGCGTATTGTGGTGAACTTTCAGTCCACCCTTACCACATCCCGTTAACCCAGGGTTACGTCGGTCGCTTCGCTTCCTCCTCACCCTGGGCTGGGACTGTTACGCCCTTGCAGGGCTTGTAGCTCAACAATTCCCGCAAACGCACATTTATACGGTTGAATTTTGAACACCCTACCATACACGGGCAACAGACAACAAACATACAAAGGATAAAGACAAACCCGGTGTCGCACCAAAAGCATGAAAAAACTGCCTTTCAATGTATTACTGTGCCAGACAGTTTTTTTACCGGGCACCAATAATTTAATTTCAACCTTACACCCACAAAAAAAAGGATCCTCAGACAGCCTGTTGCGTCATTGCCGACATGCGCATGACGGCGCAACAGGCTGTCTGAGGATCCTTTCTGCATTGCCACGTTCGGGTTGAACGGGCGGCACCTGCTATCGCAGGCAACGGTCGAGGTCGCGCTCTATGGCCTCGCGGTCCATGTTCTGGCCTATGAACACGAGCTTCTGCATGCGGTCGCCATACTCGTCGTCCCACAGGCGGGCAGCATCGGGGTTGCGTTTCATAAACTCCTTGAGCTCCTTCTCGGGCATGGTGGCATACCATTTTCCGGCATTGCGTATCGACACCTGCTTGCCCGACTGCTCAAACACATAGCAAGTGTCGCGTTCGTCGTCGAAATAACAGAGTCCCTTGCAGCGCACAACGCTCTTCGGAAGGAGCCGCGCGGCAAAGTCGTCGAAGTCGGCAAGGTTGAACGGGCGGCGGCGGTAGTAGACGAAAGTGCTTATGCCATACTCCAGGGCCTCGCCCTCCTCCTCGTTCTCGAGGTCGTCTTCGTCGGCCTCCACAGCCTCAATCCATCGTGCCGAAGTGGCCACCTTGTTGAAGTCGAAGAGGTGGGTGTTGAGGATTTTGTCGAAGTCAACGTCGCCGTAGTCGCACGGTATTATCTCGGCCTTGGGCTGTATCTCGTGCAGAATGGCGCGTATGCGTCCCAGCTCGTCGGGAGTAACCTCTGAAGCCTTGTTGAGCAGGATGACGTTGCAGAACTCCACCTGCTGAATTACGAGGCTCGCCAAGTCGTCGTCGTCGAGGTCGGTGCGCTGCAAGTCCTTGCCCTCGCCAAACTCGTCGCGCAGGCGCAGGGCGTCGCACACGGTGACGATGGCATCGACACTGGCCTTGCCCTTCTCGGCAAGGTTGGGATACATGGTGGGATAGACGCTTATTGTCTGCGCAATGGGGGCCGGCTCGCAAATGCCGCTCGCCTCAATCACGATGTAGTCGAAACGCTGCTGCGACACTATGTCGCTGAGCTGCTGCACGAGGTCCATCTTGAGCGTGCAGCAGATGCATCCGTTGGAAAGGGGCACAAGGCTGTCGTCGGCCTTGTCGACAACGCCGCCCTGCTCGATGAGGGTCTCGTCGATGTTCACCTCGCCTATGTCGTTGACAATAACCGCAAACTTTATGCCTTTATTGTTGCCGAGAATACGGTTGAGGAGTGTTGTCTTTCCGCTTCCTAAATAACCGGTGAGCAGAAGCACCGGGGTTGTCTTCTTTTCCATTTATGTCGGGTTTTTGTTACATTAAACGTGTGTCGGGGTGTCGTGTGCAGACTGCAAAAAACGTGCCATGCAACCGTTGCCGCAGCCTATGGGCAAGAAATGGGCGGCGATTATGCCTTAGAGCCGCCGAAATGCCTCTTGAACAGGCTCCAGAGCTCGCGCACCCAAAGCACAAACGACGAGCCAAGGATGATTATCAGCCAGTCGTCGAAGCGCAGACCGGTGACGTTGAAGAACTTCTGCAAACCGGGAACCTCGACCATGGCTATCTGTCCCACGAAGATTATGGCGGCTATGCCCAACAGGCCTTCGCATCCCTTGAAGTGGAGCGCGCTGCGGCCCGTGCCGAAAGCCCGTGAGCAGAAGAGATAGAAGAAGTGGGTCATGACAAACACCGTGAAGAACAACGTGAGCTCGTAGGGCGTGAGACCGTCGGGCTGTCCTATGTGCAGATGCAGCAAATCGGTGAGACGGGTGACGTTGGAGTGCTCAAACACATAAAGCAGCGCAAGCAGCAGCAAGAAGAAGAAGCCTCCCACGCCGAGGATGTTCTGATACATAGGACGGGTGAGGATGAATGCCTTGCGGTCGCGGGGCTTGTTGCGCATCACGCTTTCCGACGGAGGCAGCGAAGCCAGAGCCATGGCTGCGAAGGTGTCCATAATGAGGTTTACCCACAACATCTGCGTGACGGTGAGCGGACTCTCCTCGCCCATGAACGCGCCGCAGAGCACTATGAAGCACGCCGCCACGTTGACCGTGAGCTGGAAGAGCAGGAAGCGCTGTATGTTCTGGTAGAGCGAGCGGCCCCACATCACGGCCTTGCCTATGCTGCTGAACGAGTTGTCGAGAATGGTAATGTCGGAAGCCTCCTTGGCCACGGCCGTTCCGTCGCCCATAGAAAGCCCCACATGGGCGGCTTTAAGGGCAGGGGCGTCGTTGGTGCCGTCGCCCGTGACGGCCACAACCTGGTTGTTGCGCTGCAAAGCCTCGACAAGACGCTTCTTGTCCATGGGGCGTGCGCGCGACACTATCTTCAAGTCCATCACCCGGCGGTCGAGTTCAGCGTCGGTGAGGGCGGCAAACTCGGGGCCTGTTATGATGTTCTTTTCTCCGTCGGCGGCAGTCCACAACCCTATCTGGCGGCCTATCTCCTTGGCCGTGCCCGGGGTGTCGCCCGTGACAATCTTCACGCTTATGCCTGCATCCATGCACTCGGCCACGGCGGCAGGCACATCGCTGCGCACGGGGTCGCTTATGGCCACGATGCCCATGAAGGTGAGGTTGGCGGCAACCACCTTGCCGCCGTCGATGGCTTTGGCACCGCTTTCAAGTTGCTGGCAGGCGAAGCCGAGCGTGCGCATGGCCTGGTTCTGATAGTCGGCGAGCTGCCTGTCGATGCTTTCTCTTGAAACGCCGTTGCCTATGCGGGCGCACAGGCCGGCCACTATCTCGGGCGCGCCCTTGACATAAAGCACGGTTTTGCCGCCGAGCAATGCCGACTTCACCACCGTGGCCATGTATTTGCGCTCGGTGGAGAAGGGCAACTCCTCGACAATCTCGGCCGACTCGCGTATGGGACGGTAGTCGATGCCGGCCGCTTTAAGCCACAGAAGCAAGGCTCCCTCGGTGGGATTGCCCAGCACCTTCACGGCCCCGGCATCAGAATAGTCGAGCGATGCGGTGGAGTTAACTGCCATGCCCTCCTCGATGAGCAGGCTTTCGGGGTCGTTGCCCAGCGTGGGCGAAGTGAGAGAGTAGAAGTTTGTGGCGTGCACCTGCATCTGGTTTTGCGTGAGAGTGCCCGTCTTGTCGGTGCAGATGACGGTTGCCGCGCCCATGGTTTCGCAGGCGTGCATCTTGCGCACGAGGTTGTTGGTTTTCATCATCCGGCTCATGCTGTAGGCAAGGCTCAGGGCAACGGCCATGGGCAACCCCTCGGGCACGGCCACGACAACGAGTGTCACGGCAATCATAAGGGTGTCGAGCGTGTAGGTTATGAGCCTGGCGATGTGATCGCCGGGGGCAAGGATGCCGTGGAAATAAACCACCATGGCCATAAGCACCACGAAATAGCCTATGATTGAGGGCACGACGGCCTTCCAACTCCATGCCCTGAACTTGCAGATTACCATCCAGAAGAACACGGCCGTGGGCACGGCCAGTGTCCACACAATGGGATTCCATGCGAAAAACACCATGAGCTTGAGCACGATGACGAGGGCGGCAAACACATAGCTCAGCTTCGTCACCAGGTCGGCAAGGCCGTCGAGCTGCTCATTGAGCGGCGTGCGCACGCTGTCGTCAATCTGCGCGGCCTCAAACACCTTGCCGTTTTCGGTCATGTCGCCCACGGCATCAACCCTGAAAAGGCCGTGGCCTTCCATCACCTTGGTGCCGCGCAGCACATGGTTGGAGGGAAAGGTGGCCTCGCTGTCGAACTCGCTTTGGCATACGGTTTTGTGGCACACGGGCTCGCCCGTGAGCGACGACTCGTCTACATTCATCGTCACTGCCTCGAGAAGTTGTCCGTCGGCAGGTATTTCGCAGCCCTGTGTGAGCACCACGATGTCGCCCACCACCACGTCTTTCTTCTTTATTGCCGTGGCATTGCCGTTGCGTATCACCTCTACCGGCTCGTCGTCGTTGGCCTGACTGAGCACCGAGAACTGCCTGTCGGCCTTGTACTCGAAGACGAAAGCCACGCCCGTGGCAAGCATTATGGCCACGAATATGCCCACAGGCTCGAAGAATGTCTCGGCACCCTCGCCCAGTCCCCAGTATTCATAGCACGAGATGCCTATCGACAGGATGCCGGCAATGAGCAGGACAATGATGAGCGGGTCGCCGAATTTGTCGAGAAACTGCCGCCACAACGGGGTTCGCGCGGGCGGCGTGAGGATGTTGGGGCCGTGTTGCCGGCGGCTTTCTATCACCTGGGCATCGGTAAGTCCTGAATAGTGGTGTTTCTTTTCCATATTGTTCATAATGTTTGTATGCGTTTCACTACATTTTCGCAAGCGTCCCGCTGCATATTCTTGCAGCAGGACGCCAACAACGTTTCATGTTTTTTCTCAAAATCCGCGCTCGGCCCAATCGCCTCTGTCGAGCGTGCGGTAGCCTATGGCTTCGGCCAGGTGCTGCGCTTCTACGCGTGCAGATCCTTCGAGGTCGGCAATGGTGCGGGCCACCTTGAGTATGCGGCTGTAGGCCCGGGCCGAGAGCGAGAGCTTGTCCATGGCCATGCGCAGCATTTCCATTCCGGCATCGTCGGGCTCGGCATACTCGTGTATCATGCGTTCGGTCATCTGGGCATTGCAGTGTATGCCCTTGCGGCCGCTGTAACGTGCGGTTTGTATCTCGCGTGCCTTGATGACACGCTGGCGTATTGCCGCGCTCGGTTCGCCCGGCTGCGCCTTTGAAATGTCCTTGAAGGGCACGGGAGTAATCTCGCACTGGATGTCGATGCGGTCGAGCAGCGGTCCGGATATTTTGTTCATGTAGCGCTGTATCTGCCCCGGCGAGCACACACAATGGTGGGTTGGGTCGCCGTAGTAGCCGCAAGGGCAGGGATTCATGCTCGCAACGAACATGAAGGAGCACGGAAATTCGACGGTGTATTTGGCTCGAGAGATGGTGATGCGGTGGTCTTCAAGCGGCTGGCGCATCACCTCGAGCGTGCTTTTGTTGAATTCGGGAAGCTCGTCGGCAAACAGCACGCCGTTGTGTGCGAGCGATATTTCGCCGGGCTGCGGACTGGTGCCTCCGCCCACAAGTGCTGCCTCGGATATGGTGTGGTGCGGTGCGCGGAACGGCCTCTGCGAGATGAGTGATGTGCCGCGCCCCAGTTTGCCGGCAACACTGTATATCTGCGTTGTCTCGAGGCTCTCGGCAAGGGTGAGCGGCGGCAGTATTGAGGGCAGGCGCTTTGCCATCATCGACTTGCCGCTGCCCGGCGGGCCCACCATTATGAGGTTGTGTCCGCCGGCGGCGGCCACTTCGAGGGCGCGTTTCACGTTGTCCTGTCCGCGCACGTCGGCAAAGTCGAGGTCGAACCCGCACTGCCGCTCATAGAACTCGCGGCGCGTGTCAACACGCACAGGATCGAAATGATCGGCACCGGTGAGGAATTTCACCACATCGGTTATCGACTTCATGCCGTAGACATCGAGGTTGTTTACCACGGCGGCCTCGCGCACGTTCTGTTCGGGCACTATAAGTCCTTTGAAATGCTCGGCCCGAGCGCGTATGGCTATGGGCAGCGCGCCCTTCACGGGCTGCAAGGTGCCGTCGAGACTCAGCTCGCCCACAATCATGTATTGCGGCAGCAGGTCGGTGACGATGTTGCCGCTCGCGGCGAGTATTGCCACGGCAAGCGGAAGGTCGAAGCTGCTTCCCTCCTTGCGCAGGTCGGCAGGGGCGAGGTTTACGGTTATGTCGGCATGCGGAAACTTGTAGCCGTTGAACTGCATTGCCGCAGCTATGCGGTCGCGTCCCTCGCGCACGGCGGCGTCGCCAAGCCCAGTGAGGCGGTACATGACGCCGGCCACGAGGCTCACCTCCACCGTCACCGTGGTGACTTCAAGACCGTTGACTGCGGCGCAATAGGTTTTTACGAGCATGGTATTGGGGTGTTTTACTGTTGCTTGAGCTGTTTTGACAACTCGTCGTAGCTCATGCCGCAGCCAACGACACGGCCCGAACGCACGAGCATGTTGTCGGGAATGTTGTAGAAACCGAGGTCGCGGTAGAGGCGGCCTTCAATCATCTTGCCGTCGCACACCACGGGCAGCGTGAAGCCTTGCTGCTTCATGGCACGCCGCGCAGCCCCGGCATCGGCATCGAGGCTCAGCCCTACGACCTTTATTTTGCCGCCGCTCTCGTCGCGGCGTTGCAACAGCATGCGCAGCATGTCGATGCTCTGGTAGTTCCACGAAGCCCACACGCATATCACGGCGGTGGGTGCTGCGGCGAGCGAGGCGCCCGTAACGGGTTGGCCGTCGATGTCGCGGGCGGTGAAGCGCGGCAGGGCCGAGCCGGCGGTTGGCGGCACGGGGCGGTTGGTCATGTCGAGCAGGCGGTTGAGGTAGGCGTTGTCGGGCTGTGCGGCAAGCATCTGCTTTATTAGACGGCGTGCCTCGGCAAAGTCGGGCGTGTAGGTGTCGATGAAGTATTTGCGCACAATCCACGTGCCGACAGCCGACTTCGGGTGGTCGGCGATGAACTGCCGCGCATATTTCAGGGCCTCGGGCGGCGAGGCGTTGGCCACCTGCTGGCGGAAATCGTTCATCAGTTCGTTGTCCTTGGTGCCTTTCACGGTGAGTTCCTTGAGGTGCGAAGCATCGCCCTTCACATCGACCGACTTGCCGGGCGAGGCGAAGATGGGCTGCTCGGTGAAGTTGGGAAACACGAGCATGAGCGTTGCCGGGCGTTCGCAGACGATGTTCTTGGAGAAGCGTCCGGCCTGGACTTTTATGGTGTCGGTGCCGGAAAACGCGCCGTCGGGGCTGTAGACATAGAACTCGCCCTGGTTGAGGTGGAGGAGCCTACCGTCGATTTTGAAGTGACGGCTGTCGGTTCCGCATGCCACCAGAGCCAGGGCGAGCGTGAATGTGCATAGGATTTTTCTCATTCCTTATCTTTTTCAGGAAGCGACTGTGTGTAAACAACGGTGGAGAGCCGCCCGGCTTTTCGCCCGGCAACTCTCCACCGCATGTTTTATGTTATTTCAAGAGCGACAACTCGAGGTCGTTGTCGGCATACTCTTTGAGTGTGGGGTCTTTCTTGAGCGCATCTTTCAGGTAGGAAGAAGCGGCAAACTTGTTGCCCCGGCGTGCAGCCACGATGGCGTGCAGATAGTCGGTCATGGCATCGGGCACGGCCACCTTGTCGAGCGTTTGTGCCGCAGCAGCGTAGTTTTTGTTGAGAAGCTGCGCAAGAGCGGCAGTGTTGGTGTTGGCGCTGCCGAAGTCTTTCTCGGCCTGTGCATAGTTGCCCTTGGCTATGTTGAGTGCTCCGAGGGCTGCACCCACGTTCTCCGAACCGGCGGCCTTCGATATGTTGGCCTCGGCATCCTGCGTGTTTCCGCTGATGAGCGAGAGCAAACCGAGGTTGGCGCTTGCCTCAGGCGTGTCGCTGCCAAGCTGCTGTGCCTTCTGCAGATATTTCTTTGCAGCATCGGTGTCGCCCTTTGCTATGGCCAGGGCAGCAAGGTTGTTGTAGGCGCGGTAGTCGCGGTCGTAAATCTCGGCGGTAGTCTTGTATATCTCTTCCTGCTTTGCGCGGCTGTCTTCGAGGGTGGCGGCGTAGAGCAGTTCGTCGGGACTGAGCTTGGTGGCATCGCTCTTGTACTGTGCCTGTATCTCGTCGTCGGAGCGTCCGATGGTCTCGTAGTTGATGATGAGACGCGAGCGGCGCAGTTCGGGCAGGATGCCGTTGGCGAGGTCTTGGAAGCCGGCCGACATGTTGCGTATCTGTTGTTCGCGCTCCTGCGGGTCTTTATACATGGAGAGCACGCGCAGAATCACGTCCTTGTCTTGCAGGTTGGATGCCTGCACGAGGCGCTGGAAGCCGTCCCAGTCTTGTGCCGTGTAGTGTGCATCGACGTCGGCATTCACCTTTGTCTGCTTGAGCTGCTCCTTCACATATTTCTCCGACACGTCCTGACGGTTGCTTGCCAGCTTGTCGTTGAACTTCACACCGCCGTCGGGAGATGCATAGGCTGCCACCTCGACATTCTGAATGTTGAAGCCTTCGCGGTCGGCGTTGATCTTCTTGAGCATCTGCACAAACTCCTGCACCGAGTTGTTCTTGAGCTCGGTCTTGCGCAGGTTGGCCTGGTTGATGAGGAACCTGATGTTGGCTTCCTGCTTCTGTGTCTTCACACGCTGGAACGAGTCGGGAGCGATGCAGCCTCCGTCGCTGAGCAATGTCTTCTTGTAGAGCTCGGAAGTGGCTATCACTCCGTTTGCAACTTTCACTGCGGGCACGTCGCACTTCTTGTTGCCCAGGCGGGCATCGAAGGTGAGATACATCTCGCTCTTCTGCATTTCGGGCACATAGTCGAAGCTGGTCTTCATCGTGTAGCGTCCGCCCACGCGGTAGGAAATGGTTTGGTTGTTGCCCATTACCTTCTCGCCCTGGAACGTAGACGACTGGCCTTTGGCCACCATTCCGTTGGCATAGCGCAGCTCGGGAGTTACGGTAACTGTGGCGTTGCGCTTCATGTATTTCTCGGGGAACACTCCGCTCACTGTCGCGGGCACTTTTCCGCCCTGTGTCTCGAGCGGGTTTGGTGTTACGGTGAAGTTGTCGGCCGAGAGAGGGCCGAGCTTCGAGCAAGATGTCATAAGCAGCAACGAGGCTGCCGACAAGAGTAGCAAGTTCTTCTTCTGCATTGTAGTAATTTGTGAGTTGTTTGTTTCGCTGTTGGCCTTCACGGTGCGCGATGCCTCAGCCAGGCCTTTCTGCGAGCGTGACAAAAGGCTTCTGCGCGCGCGGCATTTGCATTACAAAGATAGCGAGTAAATGGCGAAGCGTGTAATTAAGCGTGTTTTTTTAGGTTTAATTAATACAAAGTCGGCCTGTAACTGTGTGCAGACGCGGCAGGCATGCAGGCGCGGCGGCACAAAAAAAGCGGTGGCACACATTCCCTGCAAAGGGATTGCATGCCACCGCCTGTGTGGCCGTGCGGCTATGAAGACCTTGTGTGGCCGAGCCGCCCGGTTGTGGTTGTATTGCCGTTGATTACTTCACAACGACAGTCTTTGTTGTTCCATCAGAGAATTTCACAACGTTCACGCCCTTGACAGGAGCAGAAACCTGACGGCCGTCAACAGTGTAGCGACCTACAACCTTCACGTTGTCGTTGGTGTCAACGCTATTGATGCCAGTTGTCTCGCCGTCGGAAATGGCAACAGAGTTACACTGGTTAACCCAAAGGTCGGTATCGTCGTTGGTGTAGAGATAGAGAGCGTTGTTGGGCTGATCATAGTAGAATGCAGGAGCGCAAACCGCTGCCACTACGTGCATCTGAGTGTAGTCGTAGTCGTCGGGGATTTCGATGCCCTTGTATTCCATTGTGAAGTTGTCGCCGTCCCATACGATGTCGTCACCCCAAGCATACTTGGTGGGGATAGCACGGAGCACGTTGTTGTGTGAGTAGCTGTTTATCCACTTGCCGTTGTTGAGCTGGCGGCTCTTCAGTCCGTCCTCGGTGAGGTAGAGGTTGAGCACGCAGTCCGACAGAATCTTGGCAGCATTCTTCACGCCAGTACCGGTAACCTTAATGTCGAGGCTTCCGTCATTGTAGTTGGCTGTGATGCCCAGCGAGCACACTGCGGGGATATGAGCCACGCTTTCGTCGATGATGTCGCTGAAATCGGCTGCTGCATCGCTCACATCGTTGTAGCTGCTGATGCTCAGGCCGAGGTAGCCTGTGCTGTAATTGTCGTTTTGCGAGTAGTGGTAGTAGCGGTTGAAGTTGGCTGCAGGATAGCCTTTTGCTGAGATGTATGTGATATAATTCGAATCATCGATAGTATATTCATCGGTTGCCGAAGTGCTGAGGTCGCCGTGTATAGAAACCCAAGCAATGTCGTCGCGGTCTTTGCAAAGCTGGTTGAGCAGGTCGTAGCCACGCGGACAATAGGTGCACCACTGCGAAGTGAAGTGCTCCACGAGCTGCTTGTGGTGGTTTATCGACTCACTGAAAGAGCGCAGAACAGAGTAAACAGTGTCGTTGCTGAGCTTGCCGGTGGGTGCGCCGCCGTTCATGCTCTTGACATAGAGGCGGAAGAGGTGTACGCCATCGGCGAGTTCGGGAACATTAACATAGGTGCCGAACACCTGCATGTCAGATCCGAGGTCTTTGTCGCCTGTAAGCTCGCCAATTTCCTTTCCGTCGATAGACATACCGAAGGTGTATTTGCCTGCGGCAAGTTCGTCGGTGCCGGAGTTGGTGCATCCGAAAGCAAACTGGAATGTTCCGTTTGACTGCACGAAGTGCTTGTCAATCTGGCTTGCGCTGATGTTGATGTCCTGAACGAAACCGTTGGGGTTTTCAACGAGGATTTGCAGACAGAGGCTTACGTTGCCGCTCTGAAGCGCTGCAGGAACCCAAGCGTTAACATCCTCAGAATTCAGTCCCTGGCACACGAGCATGCCGGTGGCAGAAACCGAACCTCCGAGGAAGTTGTAGCAATCGTCAGTGTAGGAACCGCCGCTCTGTGTGCTCTTCTGTGTGAATTCCATACCCACAATAAGGTCTTGCGGGTTTGTAGGAATGGTGTATGGAGTGTCAAACTCTATGGTGTTATACACCATGCTGGTGATGTTGCCGTTGGCGTCAAGGGTTATCACCTTGTTGGCTGTACCTTCCTGCGATGCGAGATAATCGCCCACATCGTAGTGGTCTTCCTGCAATGAGCTTACGTTGGCCACAAAAGTCTTCACGTCGCCGAGCTTCTTGTAGAGCGGGAAACGCACTGCAAGAATCTTGCATCCCTCATAGTCGGAAAGCAACGACGAACTGAGAATCGTACCTACTTTCGATGTGCTGGTTCCAGGGAAACCGAAGATATAGGCAGGACTGTCGGAGTTGGTGTTGCCCACATAACGCTGGTTCTTCTCGAGAGTGGCCTCGGCACGCTTGGGAGCGTTTGCCTTCACGCTAGAAGATACATTGGGGAGAAGTGCAACATTCTGGTGCACTCTCTTGAACATGCCTTTGTCCAATACATGCTGCGCACTTACTGCTGTCGCCGACAGAATGAGTGCTGCCAATGAAAGTAAAATTTTCTTCATACTATAAAAACTTATTTATAAAAACTACATTATTCTTTGGTGTGGTTATCTCACGTTCACCTTTTTCACGCTTCCGTCGGAATACTTCACGATGTTGATGCCTTTGCATGCCGACGAGAGCTGCTGTCCGCCTATTGCATAGCGTGCCACGGCTTTGCGTGATGTTTCGTCGGTCACGCCATTTATGGCCGTCGGGTCGCGGTTGACAAGGTTGAGCGTCACAGTCGGGCCGTCGGCCTTGTAGGCCCAACGCTTTCTTGTCTGGCCCTTGCTGTTGAGATATTCTTCCTGAACGTTCACGAGAAGCGTAAGTTCGGCAGTTGCCTGTCCGTAGTCGGTGAGATTGTTGAGATACCATTCGGTCTGAAGCGAGTTGTCGGCATAGTCAGACGACATTGATCCGGCGCTTGTTGTGTTTTCAACAGGAGTTGTTGTTGTCTGGCAACTTTGCGGGAAACAATACTGGAACACGCCGCTGTCGATGCGCGAGAGTTTCACGCGCAGGGCCACTCCGAGCACTTCGTCGCCATCGTAGTTGGGCTTTACATAAAGTCCCGACTCTATCATTCCGGGATAAATTTCAAGCGGGTCGTCGGTGACGGTGGTGCGCGTTACCTCCGAACCGGAAGCCACCTCGGTGCCGTCTTCGTTGACGAAGCTGAACGCACGGGCGTAGTCGGTATCGCTTTGGGCAAACGAAGCCATCGTGCCCAGGAATGCGATGCAAAGTAAAAATATCTTTTTCATAAAACTGAGAGTTAATCGTTTGTTTCCTTTTCTATTACGGGTTTCTTCACAACTTGCTGCACTCCGTTGTCGTTGTAGACGAAAGCCACCACCGAAACGTTGTCGGCATTGTAGTTTTCAGGCAGAGTATAAGTGTAGGTGTTGAGCGTGTTGAGCCCTTCCTGCACCTTGATGTCTTCGCCCCAGGTGCCGTTTACCGACGTGCGGAACACGTGGTTGTGCACATATTCGGCGTTTACCTTGCCGTTGGGCATCATCTGCATGGCGGTTATGCCGTCTTCTACGAGCCACACCTGCAGCTTGCCTGTGGTGTTGCCGTCGGTTCCGAACGATGTTATCATCGTGGAGAGCTTGCGCGACGATGCGTCGTAGGTGTTCTGCACGGTCAGCGACAGAGCGGCTTTCTTCTGCACTTCATAGCTCACATCGTCGGCCCATGTGCTGTAATCCTCGTTGGGTTCGGTGTCGCGGTTGAACACTACCCAGGGCTGTCCCAGCTTGCTTTGGCTGTCCCAGTTCTTATAATAGGTGTTGCCCTCGTCGGTTGCGAGGCCCACGGGGTATTTGGTGCTGCCGTTGAATCCTAACGGGCCGCTGTGTATTCCCACCGCGATGATGTTGTCTTCGCCGTAGGTTTCAACTATTTTGTTTATCTCTTCGGTTCCGTTGGGGCAGTTGATGCAACGCTGTCCTGTGAAATCTTCGACCAAGACTGCACGTCCCACCTCGGCGGGCTTCACATAAGTCGTGCGCTTGTCGGGGTCGATGTCGCTGCAGGCTGTGGTGAGCGCCACCGCGGCAAGTGCCACGACACTGTAAAATATGTTCTTTTTCATCATGCAGTCTTTCAGAAGTTATAGTTATAAGACACTGTCACGCCCTTGCTTGCGGGCACATACCGGCACACTCCGCCCGAGCAGTTGTAGCCTGCGCGGGTCTTGCCGTAGCCCACCTGAAGGCGGTGTGCGCCTGTGGTGAACGTCACCGAGCCGGCGAGGTAGTGCTCTTTGTGGGTGCCGCGTGTGGCGTCGATGGCGCCTTCCGACGTGTAGTAAGGCGTATTGCCGTTATACTGGTCGCTCACGGTGAACATGAAATGCGGCAGAACGGAGAGCTCGAGCAGTCCGTACCACCAGTCGCCCTGGTCTTGCTTGGTGTGCAGATACTGCGCTTCGCCGCGCAGTGTGAGCTTGTTGTTGAACTTGTACTTGCCCTCGGCAACGACGATGTCGGAGTGTATCATGCCCCCTTCGCCCTCGATTACCGATTTGTTGTAAAACTGGTTCATGTACATGAGGTTGAGCTGGAACGATTTTGTGAGTTTCTTCTCAATCTGCACGTTTATGTCCTGATAGTAGGTTTCGTCGCCCCATTTCCAGAATGCCGATCCATAGCCGTCGGTTCCGCGTGCGCCGCCCTCATGGTTGTTGCGGTCGAGAGCGTGGATGTGCGAGAAATTAAGCTTCACGCTTGTGCCATACTTGCCTCCGAGTGCCGTGTGGCGCTTGAACTTGTAGCCCAGTTCGGCCTGATAAGCCCATTCGCCGTTGGGTTGTGTGGCGTAGGGATAGAGTGCCGCGAGAGCGTAGGTCTGCTGCATTGTGAAGGCGGGCAGGTGGTTGATGAACGACGATGTGCCGCTCTCGTCGCGCTTGCTGCGGAACGACATGTTGTCGCTGCGCTTTGCCTGCAGCAGCACGCTCATGCCCCGGCGCGAGTAAGAAGCCGAGAGCATGGCCACATATCCCTTGCGGTAGATGTATGGATAGTTTTTGTCGAACGACGGGTCGTCGGTTTTCTGCGCATATTCGGCGAGTATGTTGAAGTCGCCTTTCTGCAGATTGGCCCTTACGTCAAACGCGTTTACATTTTCGGGAAGGTTGAGAATGTGTGTAGGGTCGGCGTAGATGGTCTTCGACACGTGTTCGTGCTTGTTCACCCACGATGCGCCGAGGGTGAGGAATGTGCGCGACTCCTGCATTTTCTTGAACCACTCGTCTACGCTCAGTTCCAAATCGGCTCCGCTCACGAGTGCGTTGTAGTTCCAGTAGCGGCGTTGTGTGCCCATTACGGCCTTCACTCTCACGCCCTTGAAGGGGCTTGCCACGATGCGGCCGCCAAGCAGTGAGTTGTCGATTCCGAGCGAACGCTCCTCATAGGTGCGCAAGATGAAGCCCGAACCGAACTGTTCGTAGAAATGGCCGAGCGTGAGTTCGGCGTTTTTCAGTTTTCCCTTTATATAATAATAAGGTACGCCCCATCCCTTGAAATCCTTTTCATATCCGGGCAGAGGGTGGTCGAGATATTCCAGACGCACGCCTGCATCGACATATTTGCTCATTGCATGCACTTCGGCATAGGTATTGGTGAGCACCTTGTCGTCGTAGGTTCCTGTTCCGATGTTGTTGTCTTCCTGCGGAACAAGAATGTCGCTTTGGATGCTTCCGGTGACGGTAATCTTGTCTTTGCGCTGTTCCTGTGCCGACACCGAAGCCGCCGTCATTGCCGCGAGTGCGAGCGGCATTATTTTATAGAAATCCATGTAGATGTACGGTCGCTGTGTTATTTCTTGCCTACGAGTTCGCGCACTTTCTCGATGAGTTCTTCTTCTGCGCCCTCGGTATATCCGTTGTGCTTGGCCACGATGTTGCCTTTGCCGTCGCACACGATGACATAGGGAATGGTCTGAATGCCCAGTGCGCGCTTGAAGTCGCTGTTCGGGTCGAGCAGCACGTCGTAAGTCCACCCGTGGTTGTCAACGAGGGGTTTCACTTTGTTTATGTTCTGTGC
>CAVDJG010000011.1:0-18134 GCA_963609005.1 Acidaminococcaceae bacterium | reverse complement strand
GTTATCACCGCCGTGTCGGCCTTGCCGAACGACATCACCCGGCTTGTGGCCTTGAAGTTCTCGAGCCTTGCGGTGTATTCTGGAAAGGCTCCGGCCCATCGGTCGAGCAGTTCGGTGCTGAACGTGAGCGTAAGACTTGACGTGTGGCCCGTGGCGTCGGTGTGTGCGTCGTCAAACCTCCACTGGTGCGGGATGTGCGGCGGAATGAGCACGAGGTCGCCGTCGGTGAAGCGCTGTTCGGTGTTGCCCATCGTGCGTGTGCCTTTTCCCAAGAGCATGTAGGTTATTTCCCAAGTGTCCTGCCTGTGCAGCGGCATCTGCTTCGAGGGCAGGAATTTCAAATTATCATATTTATACAAGTTCATAACGAAAAGAATAATACAGGTTGTTTTCAGCTGCCCTCATGTGGCAGTGTCGTGTTGCCGGCAGTCGCGCAGGCTTTTTGGCAGCCCGTGGCGTGCCTCATAGTGTGGTTTTCTCTCAATAAGTGTTGCCGCAGTGCGGCCAGTGTCAGTTGGCAGATGTTTCGATGTCGCGGCGCGATTTCGACTTTATCACAAGCCATACTCCGCCAAACACGAGCGCCACGGCCACGCCCTGTTTCCATGTGAACACGCTCATCCCGGCAATCAGGCTCACCGCCACTGCCACGACGGGCTGCATGTAGTTGTATATGCTCACCACCGTAGGGCGCAGTGTCTTCTGTGCATTCATCATGAGCAGATAGGCTACAAACGTGCCGAATATCACCACGAAAGCCGTCTCGGCCCAAGTCTGCGCCGTTATCGCGCTCCATTGCGTAGTGAACACATGGCCGGCGCTGAACGGAAACACCATTACGGCCGACCACAGAAACATCCACTTGCTCACGGTCACGGCGTTGTAGCGGCGCAGGTAGTTGCGGTAGAGCGACAGATAGAGGGCAAACGACAACTGGGCGCCTATGCACATGAGGTCGCCGCGGATGTCGCCCACCCGCGTGTCGTGCGCCGCCGCGCTGCCGAGAATAAGTATCAGTGCGCCGCCGCAGCCCAGGGCCACGCCAAGTGCCTTCTTGCCCGTGACGGGTTCTTTCAGTATCAGGGCCGAAAGAATCATGGCGAATATGGGCAGCGAAGTGGTTACTATGCTTGCGTTTACGGGCGATGTGATGCTCAGACCAATGGTGAAGCAGCACTGGTTGAACACCAGTCCGAGCAAACCGGCGCCTGCAAATGCAACGACGTCTTTCAAAGGCACATGCTCGCGCGGCATGAACAGCGATGTTATCCAAAACAACACGGCTCCGGCCATTACCCTAAACGTTACCATGTCGATGTTGTCAACGCCATGAAGCATGGCATCTTTGCCAACGGGCGACATCAGACCCCAGCACACGCATGCCGAGAGCATGCTCAAATGTGCCATCAAAGGTCGGTTTTTACTCATTGTTTCCTTAATAATAGTTTAATCGGATGCAAAGTTATAAAAATATGTCCGCGCCACAACAGCTTATCGCAATAAATTGATATATTTGCACATGAAGGGGCGGCATGGTGCCGCTGCCGGCAAACCAACTGAATCATGAAATACGCCGACTACATACAACAGATAGAGATTGACTCGCTGTGGAGCGGAAAGAAGCACATAGTGTGGAACCTCGACCGCAAGGTGAACATCCTGAGCGGCATAAACGGTGTTGGCAAGAGCACCATTCTAAACAAGGTGATAAAGGGACTGTCGGCCGGGGGCGAGTTTCCCAGCCACATGCTCAAGGGCGTGCGGCTCGACGTGTCGCCCGCCGATGCCAAGTGGATAAGGTTTGACGTGATACGATCGGTTGACCGGCCTCTGCTCAACATCGACGCGTTCAACAAGTTCAGCGCAACGCTTTCCGACCTGGCCACCGAGCTCGACTGCCAGTTGTTCACGCTCCAGCGCAAATATCTCGACTACCAGGTGAACATAGGCAACCGCATAATATCGGCCCTGCAAAGCGGCGCGCCCGACGCTTCGGAGCTCGCACAGAAAATAGCCGAGCCGAAACGCCGTTTCCAGGACATCATCGACGACCTGTTCAGCGACACGGGCAAGAAGATTGTGCGCACCGAAAACGAGATACGTTTCGCCCAGATTGGCGAGATGCTCACTCCCTACCAACTGTCAAGCGGCGAGAAACAGATGCTTGCCATAATGCTCACGGTGCTCGTTGAAGACAACCGCAACTATGTGCTGTTCATGGACGAGCCCGAAGTGAGCCTGCATGTGGAGTGGCAAGAACGCCTCATCGACCTCATTCTCGAGCTCAACCCCAACGTGCAGATAATACTCACCACACACAGTCCGGCAGTGATAATGAACGGATGGGCCGACCGTGTGACCGAAGTGACCGACATTACCGACCAAAACTGAGCACCATGAGCAAACGGCTTGGCGACAACATCACGTCGCGGTATATCGAAGCTGCCAACCGGCTCAGCTCCCGGTCGGCACGGCGCAGAATCGTTGTCTATGTTGAAAGCTACGACGACGTGTTCTTCTGGCGTTCAGTGCTTGGGCGCTTCGAGGATGCCACGCGCCGTTTCGAAGTAATGCTTCCGTCGCGAGTGCCGCATCTTGAACGCGGGAAAAAGGCCGCCGTGATGAGCCTTATAGCGGGCAACAAGACCGGGCGCGACATGATTGCGTGCGTAGATGCCGACTACGACTATCTGGTGCAGCGGCACAGTCCATCGTCGAAGGCCATTCTCGACAACCCCTATGTGTTCCACACCTACGCCTACTCCATTGAAAACATGCAGTGCTATGCCCCGTCGCTCCACGACGTGTGCGTGGCCGTGACGCTCAACGACAGCGACATGTTTGACTTCGAGGCTTATCTGCGCGAATACTCCAATGCCATATTCCCGCTTTTCGTGTGGAGCATCTGGTCATACCGATCTCCTTCATACGGCGAATTCACCATAACCGACTTTCTCAAAGCCATCGAAATAGGCCATTTCAATCCCGACAAACCGCAGGAGTCGCTCGAGAGGCTGCGCCACAAAGTGGCGAAAAAGGTGCAGGCACTGCAACACCTGCACCCCGGCGCAAAGGAAAGCTACCAGGAAGTGAAGGAAGACATAAAGCGGCTCGGAGTGACTGCCGACACCACCTATATGTATATACAGGGGCATCACCTGTTTGACAAGGTGGTGATGCCCATGCTCAGGCGCATCTGCGCCACACTCGTGCGCAACCGCGAGAACGAGATTTCGCGCCAGAGCATGCACGGCGTGCAGCGGCGCAACGAACTGTCGTGCTACTCGTCGAGCCTCGCCGACGTGGAACTTGCGCTGAAGAAAAACGTGGGCTACCTATTCTCGCCGCAATTCCACTGCATAGAACGCGACATAAAGGCATTCCTCGATGCACAATGACACCCGTTTTTAATGCGAAAACGCGCGCTTTTGTGTTGGAAAATATTTAACTTTGCAAAAGGCAAATGCCTGACGGGACTTTTGCCGAAAGACAATACGCTATGTGTAACATGTAAAAAACGATGGCCGGAAACAACGATACGCAACACAATAATTACTTCTTTACCGGACTGGTAATAATAGGCGACATAATAATAAGCAACCTGCTGTTTGTCATGTTCAGCAGGTTCTTCGACCATATACCGGTTTACAGCTTCGTGAGGCAGACAATGGTGGCAAGCTCTGTGATATATCTGGCGTGCACCATACACAACGGCGTCGTGCTCTACAAGCGCAAGGTAACGTTCCATCAGATTGTGATGCGCACCATGCAAAACGTGTTCGTCTATGCCGTGGCGTGCTCGTTGCTTTTTTCTTTCGGCGATTTCTACCGCATGCACATCATTCCCATGTGCCTTTACTGGATTGCGATGTTCGTGTGTCTGAGCCTGTTCCGTGTCACGTTGCGGCAAGTGGTAAAGGTTTACCGCTCAAAAGACAGCCATTCAGACAAGGTAATTCTCGTGGGAAGTGCCGAAAACACCGCCGCGCTTTACTTGGAAATGACCGAAACGCCCACCCTTGGCTATAAGGTGCAGGGCTATTTCGACTATGCCCCAAATGCTTCGTTCCCCGAGGAATGCAAGTATCTTGGCACGCCCGACGATGTAGTGCCTTATCTGGAAAAGCACCGCGACATTCACGAACTTTATTGCAGTCTGTCGTCAAACCACCGCGACACCATAATGACGATAGTGCATTTCTGTTTCGGCCACCTCATACATTTCTATAGTTTGCCCAATGTGAGCAACTACATGCACCACCGCATGAAGTTCAACATGCTTGGCGACGTTCCCTATCTCAGTTTCTACAACGAACCGTTGCTGCGTGTCGAGAACCGCGTGGTGAAACGCCTGTTCGACATAGCAGTGTCGTTCACATTCCTGTGCACACTGTTTCCTTTTATTTTCATAGTGGTGGCAATCATCACCAAGGCCACAATGCCCGGCCCGATATTCTTCAGACAGAAGCGCACGGGGCTGAACGGCAAGGATTTCTACTGCCTGAAATTCCGCAGCATGAAGGTGAACCATGAGGCCGACACGCTTCAAGCCACCAAGAACGACCCGCGCAAGACACAGTGGGGCGACATCATGCGCAAGACAAACATCGACGAAATGCCACAGTTCATAAACGTGCTTCTGGGGCAGATGAGCGTTGTGGGGCCACGGCCGCACATGGTGAGGCAGACCGACGAGTATGCCAAGATAATCGACGATTATATGGTGCGCCATTTCATGAAGCCCGGAATAACGGGATGGAGCCAGGTGACGGGCTTCAGAGGAGAAACTCAAAAACTCTCGCAAATGGAAGGACGCGTGCGCGGCGACATCTGGTATATGGAGCATTGGAGCATTTGGCTCGACATATATATAATGTATAAGACCGTAGCCAATGCCGTGAAAGGCGACAAGATGGCCTATTGAGAAAAATGACAGAACATCTTTTCCAAGGCAAACGGCCTTGGAAAAGAACTTTCATGCTGAACAGACTGCAATGTGCGGATATGCCGTCAGAACTTGGCGGCGTGCGCAGTGGCGTGGCGAAGGCCACGCGTCAGTTGGCGGTATCGTCGCTCGCGGTGAGCTGCTCGCACCTCACCAGTTCGGTATAGGTATTGTCCATCTCGTCTGTCATGACGCGGAAATTGTCCTCCGAACGGCACACTTTGAGAAACATCGCTTCAAGATTGTCCTCCTCACGGGCATCAAACTGCACCGGTTCATCGTGCAGAAGTACCGACATGACATCGAGCAACAAACGGAAAAGCGACACCTGGCGTATTGAAGTCTTGCCTGTGGCGGCCTGTTGCAAGCCTTTGGCATAGGCAGCCATCGTGATGCGCACGACAAGACGTATGGCCATTCCGGTGTCAATCTGAGCTTCGTCGCCTTCGCAACGGGTGTAGCCTTGCAGACATTCGGCCGCCGACTCGTGCCGGCCGGCAAGCAGACACGAGAAATTGCGGCGGTATTCGGCCACCATTGCATCATACAGTTGCCCGTCGGCACACACCTCTCTCACCAGCTCAAGCATCGACATTCCCTCGCTGCTTGCCTTGCGCACTATCTTCTCCACCTCGTCGTAGCTGTGCGACATCACGGCCAACGGAAAGAAAACAGTGTCGTGAAAAGCTTCGGAGATGTGCTCGTAGTGCTCGAGCATGAGCTTTTTCATCGTCTGCGGAGAGAATTTCGCATGCGGGTCAGACACATGACAGTCGACAATTGCCGACGAGAACGACTCGAAAAAAGCCCTTACCATCGTGGCAAGCAGTTTGTAGTGGCCGGTTGTTTTCATCTTGATTGCTTTGTTGGTTGCTGCAAAATTACAAATTAAATTCTTTACGCCACGCTTCCGGGCCGTCAAAAACACATGCGCGGTAGCACATCGCCGCACATGCACTTGGCCGTGACACAGAATTTTAGTAGATTTGCACTTGGCTTGCACAAGGCCGCACAAGGCAGAAAGTGTAACCGTATTGTAATGCCGACGTAATATGTATGAATAGCCAGGTGAGTAACTTTGCACCAAGAAAACGGCACGCCTGACGCAAGCGCAATATTGCCTTGAACAGTAGCACAGCCACGGCAGCACAACCGGAAACAAAAAACATAACGTATGAACGAGATTAAACCAAACAACAAAATCCTTGTCGTCGACGACGAGCAGGACTTGCTCGAGATTCTGAAGTTCAATCTTGAGACCGAAGGCTACCAAGTTTCTACCGCCACCTCGGCCGAAGAGGCTCTCACCATGGACATCGGTGCACAAAACCTTCTGCTTCTCGACGTGATGATGGGAGGCATGTCGGGATTTGCACTGGCCCACAAGCTCAAGGAACAACCGTCAACTGCCGGCATACCCATAATATTCCTCACCGCCCGCGACACCGAAAACGACACGGTGACAGGCTTCAACCTCGGAGCCGACGACTACATTTCGAAGCCGTTTTCCATACGCGAGGTGCTCGTGCGCATACGTGCCGTGCTGCGGCGCACGGC
The DNA here is from genome assembly GCA_963609005.1 of Acidaminococcaceae bacterium. Lineage (GTDB taxonomy): Bacteria > Bacteroidota > Bacteroidia > Bacteroidales > Bacteroidaceae > Prevotella. Next base: position 11,632 of record CAVDJG010000011.1, on the reverse strand, counting down.
CTCGGGCGAGGGCAACGACGAACCGCAAGTGCTCAGCTATCAAGGCATTGTGATGAACATGGACAAGAAAACCGTGACCATCGACGGCGAGGATGTGCCGTTCACTAAAACCGAATTTGAGTTGCTCCACCTGCTTCTCGACGAACGCGGACGCGTGTTTTCGCGCCAAGAACTCATTGAGCGAATTTGGCCGAAGGATGTGCTCGTGCTCGACCGCACCGTAGATGTAAACATAACAAGGCTCCGCAAGAAGATAGGGCGGTTTGCAAAATGCATCGTCACGCGCCTCGGCTTTGGCTATTATTTCGATGCCTGAACCGCCGAGATCACAACACCGCACAGCGGTGAACCATTTTACTGAAACCGAAAAAGACACAAACAGAAATGCGTTACATTAGTGTAGGCAACAAACTCTATCTCAGTGTGCTCTCGGTGTTCCTGCTTTTCGCGGTGGCTTTCATCGTGTTTCAGCAGACACGCGAGAGACAATTCAAGATAGAAACGCTCAACCTGAAATTGCAGGACTACAACTCGAGCATGGCAGAATATATTGCCGTTTCGGGCGACACTACCGAAGACGGGCTTGACAAATATGTGGAACAACACCACATGACCGACATGCGCGTCACGGTAATCACTCCGCAGGGACAGGTAATCTACGACAATCTGCTGAAAGATTATTCGCATCTCACCAACCACGCCACCCGTCCCGAGGTGGCGCATGCCTTGAAATACGGCACAGGACAGTCGGTCGATCGCAACAGTGCAACCTTCAACAACGAGTTTTTCTATTCGGCCACCAGTTTCAAACGCCCCCAATTGGTGATACGCAGCGCGTTGCCCTACAACAACACACTCTCACGTTCGCTCCGTGCCGACCAGCATTACATTTGGTTTGCAATCACTGCAATCATCATCCTTACGCTCATTCTCTATCGGTTTACAAGTCGTTTGGGTGCAAACATAAGCAAGCTGCGCTCGTTTGCAAGCCGCGCCGACCACAACGAGTCGCTTGACACCGAAGATCTCGTGGATTTTCCCAACGACGAATTGGGCGAGATAGCCGAGCGGATAATTAAGATTTACAAGCGGCTGCAGAACACACGGCGTGAGCAGGACATCCTTAAACGACAGCTTACACAAAACATTGCCCACGAACTGAAAACTCCTGTGGCGAGCATTCAGGGCTATCTTGAAACGATACTCGAAAATCCTCACATCAACGACTCAACAAAAGAGCAGTTTCTGCAGCGGTGTTTCGCACAGAGCCAACGCCTCACCTCGCTGCTGCACGACATATCGACGCTCAACCGCATGGACGATGCTCCCGACTTGATGCAGCAGGAAGACGTTGACATTTCGGCCACAGTGGCAAACATCGTGAAGGAAACCGCATTGCAGATGCAGTCGAAGAACATGACTCTGAACAATGCCCTGCCCGACGGAATAAGGATAAAAGGCAACGGAAGTCTTGTCTACAGCATCTTCCGCAACCTCACCGACAACGCCATAGCCTATGCCGGCGAAGGTACAACCGTAACCATTGAGGCTTGCAAGAAAGGCGCGTTGTGGGCATTCAGGTTCAGCGACAACGGCGTGGGAGTGCCAACCGAGCACCTGGCACGGCTTTTCGAGCGTTTCTACAGGGTTGACAAAGGACGCAGCCGCAAGATGGGCGGCACCGGACTTGGCCTTGCAATAGTAAAGAATGCCGTGATATTGCACGGCGGAAGCATATCGGTGCACAACAATCCCACCGGTGGTTTGTGCTTTGAATTCACTCTTGCAGCCTGCAACTGAGCTGCATAACCAGTAAGAAGAAGGGCATCCCTGACACCAAAATGGTCAAGGATGCCCTTCTTCGGCAATGTCATTTCCTTATGCCAAGCTTGCGTGCAAGCCACCGGCGCACCGGAATGTCATATAAGTGCAGGCACAACCATGCCGCAACTATGCTTGCCACGCAGGTGAGCAAGGCCATGGGCCACGACTCGGCAAGGGTGTATATGCGCTTCTCGATGAGCCAGGAGTAGAACAGATACATGAAAGGATAGTGCACAATGTATAGCGGAAACGAGATGTCGCCAAGCCAGTTGCACACGCGTGTGCTCAGTTTGTCGGTGGTGGAGCCCGAGGCTGCAAACCACACAAGCACCGGGAAGAGCGCGATGATGCACAGTGCCTCGAACACTCCGTTCATGTTTATGCCCGCCACCTTTTCCAGATATGGCACATGAAACACTGCCACGAGCACCAGCGAGCACAACCAGAACGCACCGCGCACTTTTACTTTTCTGAAAACGCGCGACAGAAGTATGCCCATGGTGAAGGGGAATGTCATGCGAAGCAGGCCTCCAAAGAAATTCACCGTGTCGAGAGTCCATCCCACACCGAACATCCCGTAGCCCGAGGGGTCGCTTATCGTGAACCATGCGAGGGCCGCTCCAAGCACTGTTACCAGTGCCGCCAGTGCCTTGGTGGGCAGACGGTGCAGGACAAGTGCATAGAGAATGTTGCCGATATATTCGAAAAACAACGACCATGCCGGACCGTTCAGCGGAAACATCTCGCCATTGCCGCGCACCTCATAGGGGCATCCCGGAACGGCCGGAACGAAAAACATGGCGCAAAGCAAGGCAAGCATCACGGCCGAAAGGGCTATGTGTGTACCGTCCCACTGCACCGAACCTTGTGCAAAGAAGGCCACCGTGCCTATCACCGCCCCCATCACCACCATGGGATGCAGGCGCACTATGCGCCGTTTGAAGAATGCCCCGAGCGTGAGCTGCCGTCCCATGCGGTCGTCGTAGGCATAGCCTATCACGAATCCAGACAGAATGAAGAAGAAATCGACAGCCAGATAGCCGTGGTTGATGACGGTTATTGCCGATGCACCCGAGGCAAACTGAAATCCCTCGAACACATGATACCACACTACGAGCAATGCCGCCACGCCGCGCAGACCGTCGAGCAAGGCATAGTGGGGCTTTGTGTCGGCAAAAGCCGAACTGGGTTTTACTGATACTGACATGTTTGTATTATAGTTTTTAGTTAATGGCAAATGCCGCGGCGCCGTGTAAGTCCGATGCAACGAAAACCGTTTCAATTTTCGGAAACTTGGCTTCTTTCTTGCAAAGTTAATGTTTTTTTGCGACAAATACCTATCTATATGGTTTTGCATAGGCGCTTGCCGCGCGTATGCGAAAATTTTATTACCTTTACACACACAAATGGTTCGGCCCACACAACCACCCGAACTACACTACATTACAAATAACCAACAAAACAAATTACTATGAAAATGAAACGTCTGTTATGTTCGTTGCTCTGCGCAGCGGCCTTCACCGGCATGCAGGCACAGGCATTGAAGGCATTCGACGAGACCCAGGAACAGTATGACAAGCGCATGGAATGGTTTGGAAATGCCAAGCTCGGCATATTCGTGCACTGGGGCATCTACGCCGTCAACGGCGTGTCTGAAAGCTGGTCATTCTATAACAAGTATCTGCCCTACGAACAATACATGAGCCAGTGCGACGGATTTACAGCTTCGAAATACGATCCCAAGGCATGGCTCGACCTTATAAAGGAAAGCGGCGCACGCTACACCGTGCTCACCACAAAGCATCACGACGGCGTGGCTCTGTGGGACACGAAGGCTCCCGATGCCATAAGCACAGTGAAAAACACTGCTGCACGGCGCGACCTCGTGACCCCGTTTGTAAAAGAAGCGCGCAAGCACGGACTTAAAGTGGGGCTTTACTACTCGCTCATCGACTGGTCGAACCCCAACTATCCCAACATGACGCGCCAGGACACACGCTACGACATAAAAGACGACTCGGCACGATGGAAGCGTTTTCTCGCCTTCGACGACATGCAGCTAAAGGAGCTCAACGCCTACAAGCCCGACCTTTACTGGTTTGACGGCGACTGGGAACAAACCGCCGAAACATGGAATGCGCGCGCAATCAGACGTATGTTGCACGATGCCAACAGTAAGGTTGTGGTCAATTCACGCATTCAGGGCTACGGCGACTATGCCACCCCCGAGCAGGGAGTGCCCGTGGTGCGCCCCGAAAGCAAGTACTGGGAGCTTTGCATGACAATCAACGACTCATGGGGATACCAGCATGCCGACACCAACAACAAGTCGCCGTTCATATTGCTGCGCACCTTCGTTGACTGCCTGAGCATGGGCGGAAACCTGTTGCTCGACATCGGACCGAAGGAAGACGGCACCATACCCGAAGAGCAAGTGGCCGTGCTCAAGGAGTTCGGACGATGGACAAAGAAGCACCAGGAGGCTATATACAACACGCGCGCAGGCATTCCCGCCGAACATTTCCAGGGCTACACCACGCTCAACAAAGCGGGCGACATTCTCTACCTCTACCTTCCTTACAAGCCCAACGGCCCCATTGAGGTAAAAGGACTTGTGAACAAGGTTAACCGCGTGTGGGTTGTTGGCGACGGAGAGATAATCCCGTGGAAGGTGTACAACAAGAACTATTGGAGCGATGTGCCCGGAAATCTGTATATCGACGTGCCCGAAAAAGCCCTCGACCCGCAAATTACCGTCGTGGCAGTACTGCTCGACGGCCCCGTGAAGCTCTATCGTGGAGTGGGCAAAGTGATTGAAAGCAACTGAACACCAACAACCCAAACACTCACAAACAACAATGAGAACAATAGCAATGGCAGCCGCAATGCTGCTCTTTACCATGTCGGCAACAACGGCAAAAAACCATAGGGAATATGCGGCAAAGGGCAACACTACGCTGAAAGTGTTCGACATGACCAACGTACATTTCGATCCCAAGAACCTCGGCAACTACAACGCGCCCGACAAAGACGGCATAATAAGGCTCGTAAACGGCCGAATAATACTCAAGAAAATCAACGTGCCGCACTACGAACGCAACGTGAAAGTAGACGTGAAAGTGCGCATTGCATCTAACGGCGACCGTTGGGACAAGTCGGGATCGTGCTTCGTGCTGCCCCGACAGTCGGCAATCAACCTCATGACAATAGCGCAGGGCAAGGCCAAATTTCCCGAAATCGACTCCACAAAACTTGAAAATCTCATAGGCGTGGTGGCCGGAAAAGACTACAAGCCCACTGTTGAACTGCTGCGGTTTATGACTCCTTTCGGCGTTGGACATTACAGTTCAAACACCGACTCGCTCTCGTCGCGCCGCCGTCCGGTATATATCCCGAAATGGGAAGACCACGTTGAGTGGCAACAAGACGTGACCGACCTTTACAGTTTGCTCGAAGACGAGGCTTATGTGGGCGTGTTCATCGACACATGGACGGGCGAAGGCTACACTGCAAGCGTGCAGATCGACTTCAAGGAAAGCCCCACGACATGCGACAAACTCGTGCGCCGGCATGTGGAACCGCTTGTCAACACCGTTTACTACATAGGACAGAGCTATCCCGACATATTCTCGCGCAAACCGCTGAGCACCACTTTCAACCTGCCGAAGAACGCCCGCAACGTGCGTCTGAAATACATCGTCACCGGACACGGCGGACATGATGGCGGCGACGAGTTCGTGCCAAAGGAAAACATACTCTCGGTTGACGGCAAAGAAATATTCCGTTTCACGCCATGGCGCGACGACTGCGCCTCTTTCCGACGCTTCAACCCTGCCACGGGCGTATGGCTCGAGAAACGCACCGCCGCCTACATCAGCGAAAACGGATATGCCGAAAAAGAAGTGGAAGAACCCGTTGCATCGTCAGACTTCTCACGTTCAAACTGGTGTCCGGGCAGCGATGTGGTGCCCGAAGAGGTTGCCCTCGGCAATATCACTGCCGGACAGCACACCTTCACGGTTGACATTCCGAAAGCACAACCCATCGATGGCGACAAAATGAACCACTGGCTCGTATCGGCCTACCTCGTGTGGGACGAGTAACCACTACCCCACCGGCAACGCTGCGGGCATAGCCCTCGGCACAAACACAAAGCCGCGTCGGCACACAATGTGCACTGGCGCGGCTTTTTCTATGCATCAACGTGTGAGCGAGAATTTCATGCTCAAGCCGAAATCCTGCGTTGTTGTGGGATAGCTGCTGCTCGACAGAAGCGGAGTGTTGGTTTGCCTGTCGTAATAGAAACTCATCGTGAGCAAGCGCGACAGCGTATAGTCGGCCGAGAACGAGAGCTTGAATGCCGTGTTGCCGCTGTTGGCCGAACTGGTCATCGTTGCTATGTCGCGGCTTATTGAAGCCTGCTTGCGCAGACTGAGGTCGAGACGCAGCTTCAAATCGGTGTTCACGCCTCCACGACGACTGTTGTTCTGCGATTTCTTGTTGCCATTCTGCGACTGCTTACTGTCACCGTCCGAACCTTTTTTCTTTGTCTTCACGGCGCGGTGGTTGCGCCCTCCAAACAGATTGAAATTGCTTATCGTGTAGCCGGCACCCAACACCCAGTCGTGGCTCGACGACTCGTTTATCTGCACACTCGTCATGCTCAGGTTGAGCACACGCGTTGAGCGGTATTCAAGCTTCACCGTCATGTTGTTCTGCAACGTCACGTCAACACCCAAAAGCGGCGAGAACGACTCGTTGAGACTTACCGTCGAGACATTGTACATGGAATTGGGTATGGGATTGCCCGACATTGCATCGGTGATAAACCCAAGTCCGTTCATATATTCCATGAACGTGCTGTAAGAGCTGTATGACCCTACTGCATAGATGCTCTTGTAGGCATGGTTGATGTTGACGCTCTTGAAAACGTCGCGGAACCACGGCAATTGCGACAAACCGCTGTAACGCACCGACCAGTTGGGCAGCAAATGTGCGAGCGAAGGGAACAGCGACAGCGACCCAGAGCCCATGCTCGTGTAGGCCGCGAGAAACGCGGGCACCATCACGTCGCTGCTGTATTTGTTCACGCCGCCGTTCTTGGCGTCAAATGTCTTGCCCGCAAACGTGGTGCCTTCGGGATATACCGAACCGGCATACTGTGCCTCGACACAATCGCGATAACTGTCGAGCGACTTGCAGAAGCGTTCGAACGTGGGCGAATGGAAGCCGTTGGATGCGTTGCCCGACCCCTCAAACGCGCTTCCGAGCGACAGTGTCGTCATCGTGAACGTACCGCTCTGCGTCGTGGGATTGCCCTGATACATATACTGCACGCTGCGTGCCGTGGTTTGGGTGCGGCTTGCGTTGAGGTCGATTTTCAGGTTGCGCACCGGTTCAAGCGTGGCGCGCAGCTGCAAGTCTTCGGTCTTGTTGGTGGTGGCGGGAGTGGCCACCGAATCGCTCATAAGCAGCCATCCGTTGTCGCGCGCCTTTTCAATGTAAGAGTCGCCAATCATGCCGAAAGCGAAATCAAGTCCGGGCGTGAGCACACCCGCGCCGCGCGACTGCCCGAAAGCCTTACCTATTGTGGGCATAAATCCCGGCAACGACATTGAATACTGGTTGCGGTAGCTGAAGTTCAAGCTGCGCACCATCATCAAAACACGTGCTGCCGACTGTGCCGCGCGATACCATCCGCTCTCTTCCTTCGGCTCTTTTGCCGTGACTGTTATTTTCAGTTTCAGCGCAGAGTCCACCTTATTCATTATGCGTATGTTGTTGTCGTCAAGGCGGCGGTATTTCAGGTTGTATTTCTTTCCGTCTTCGGTCTTCGCGGCAACGGTTATGCGTTTTGAGTGTTTACCGTGATTCAGCTTCATCACCGTGTCAGGCATGAGCGTTATCTCCTTCTCGAAACTCTTCTTGTTCTTGGGCAAATCCTTGTCAAGTTGTGCCTTTGCCTTTCCGGCTGCGCCCTTCTTGTCGCCGGCCGCCGCCTGGTTTTTCTTCTGTTGTGCGCTTGGCCTTGTGTTGCGCAGCTTAGGTGTAGCCGAGGCTTTCTTGTATTTGTCGTTCACCTTTTTCAAGAACGGCACATGGTTGTAGAGTTTTTCCATGTTGAATGTGCCGTTGATGTTGAGCTGGCGGTTGTTTGATATGGTGTTGCCGAGCGACGTTCCGTCCTCGAGGTCGGTGCCGCGCAACCAGTTGTAGGTGGCGTTGTAGCTGGCATCGGCCGTTATCCAGTCGAACACCGGTATGAGATTGAGCGGCAACTTGTATGACAGCGAGAACGTCTGGTTATAGTCGAGCGGTTCGCCGAAGTGCTTGATGCTTGTCCACACAGAGTCTTTCCACGCCGTATAGCTGTCGGGATAGAGGTCTTTGTTTACCGGAGTGTAGGGTTGTTCAATCTCGGCATGCGTTGCACTCTGGAAGTTCATGTGCAGATTCTTCGTCAAGTCCCACCTGAGCGTAAACTCCCTGTTCCACAGAAACTGCGAGCTGAACGTGAGCGGAAGCTTTGAGTCTTCCATGCTTTCCATGTCGCGCTCCTGCAATTCATAGTAGTTGCGCGTTATGTCGGTGTTGAAGCCAATGTTCTGCGGCAGCCAGTTCAGTCCGAACCGCTTCAAAATGTCAAACCACTTGCTGCGCGACTTTATCTTGCGGAACGGTTCGAACGCCTTATACACCGGTGTCCACGAATAGTTGAGCGACCCTCTCCAGTTGTCTTCTTTTTCATACACGGTGGTTTCACCGGTTGTATAGCTGTGGCTATGACTGTAAGAGAACGAGAAGTTGGCAGGGTCGTAAGGCATGGGGTGGCGCTTGTTCTGTATGCCAACACGCACGTTTGAGAGCGAGAAGTTTGTCTGCGTCACCTTCGTCACGGCTATGCTTTCTATTGAGTCGCGCTCGTGCTTGCTTCCTGCGGCATCGAGGGCATCGTTAAGCTCCATGTCGGTGTCAAGCGGGTTATACTTAGGCGAAGTCTTCTCTTTCGTTATCGAGTAGTAGAGAGGTGCGCTCACCTTGGCCTTGTCGGGGAAGAACTTGCCCAGTTCAACGTTTGCCGTGAGGCTATAGTTCTGGTAGTCGTCGGTGGATCGTTGTGCCACGCCTTCCTCCAGACCGCCGAATCCCGACGACGTGTAGCGTCCCTGCATGTTAAGCGAACCCAAGTCGGAGAGCTGCATGTTAAGGTTTCCCTGTGCAGCCCATCCTCCCGAGTTGTTGTATTCCTTCAAGCGCAGCTCGTTAACCCACACTTCGCCGCTCTTGGCCTCGCCCGAATTGTTGCGCACACCTATCACCATTGTCTTCACCTCGCCTAATGTGGGGTTGCCCATCACGGTGATTTTGTTCTGCGGCTTGTCGGAGTCGTAGGCCGAGTAGGCGCGGTTGTAGGAGGCGAGCCCCTCGGCCTTGGCCTTGTTGCGCGCCTTCTTGAGGGCCGTGAATACGGTGAGCGGCACATCGAGCATGTTGTCGGTGGGCCACACGGCTTCGCAGTCGGAGCGCGAATACTTGTTGTAATCGCTCTTGTTGGGTGTTATCTTCAGCGGTATTTCATACTCGTAGTAATTGCTCTTGTAGTCGCTTCCGAGGCGTATGAACACCGCAAGTTGGTCGTCCTGCAAGTTGGTGGCATTAGGCTCGAGCACATGTGCATGCACAAACATCTGCATGCGTTTATACTGGCGCAGGTCAACCGTGGTGTTTTTATAGACAGCCTTCGACTCGCCCGTGCCGAGGTTTGTGAGCGTCATGGCCAAAGCCTGCTCGTTGTTCTCCACGAGCTGCGGCTGGGTGGGGTCTTGTCCGCGCTGTATTCCGGGCGGAAGCACATAGTTCACAGGTGTCTTGTCGTTGTTTTCCTCGATGCTCACGGCACTCACGGCAATCTTTCCCGACTGTGCAGCCGAGTTGTCGAGGTTCTGTTCATACACACGCCATTCGCCGCGCACGAGGTCGAGCGTGGCAAAACGCAGCACGATGGGATGGTTGAATCCTGTGAGGAACATGCGCATGAAGCGTATGCTCGTGAAATCGCTTATAGATCCCACCTTGCGTTCATATTCGTCGAGCGGTATGCGGAACTGATACCATGTGGCCTCCTCGGTTTTGTTGTTGCGCAATTTTGGGCGTGTCACACGCTTGTCCACGATGTAGTTGCGCCCCACTTCAAGGTCTTCGGGACGTATGGATATGCGATACTGGAAATATTTCTCATACTCGTTGAGCGTGTAGTCCTGGTTTATGTCCTCAACATCGGGCGTGCTCTTGTATGAAGTGTCGTAGCCCTCGGTGCGCGAGTCGTTGTCGGGCGAGTTGCCCTGAGGGTTGTTTATGTATTTGTAGCGGCGCAGAATTGACGCCTGCTCACGGTCGTAGTCGGTTCCGCGGAAATAATGGTAGTCGTCGGCGGCAGGGTCGGCCCAGATGGAATCCCACACAGCCGGATTCACTTTGCCCTGCACTGCCGTGAGAAACTCCTGGTAAGACTCGAATTTCTGTTCCTCCTCGTCGTTCAATCCGTTTAGTCCCACATCCTGAAGCGCACGCGAACCCTTCGTCGTTGCAAACGCATAAGTCACCGTGGCCTGGTTTGGAATCTTTCCCCACTGCGTGGTTGTGAAGTTCGACGAACCGTCTACCGGCATTCCGCTTTCATAGAATTTCTTTCCGTCGCGCAGCACATCCTCGCTCAGCTCGCCCAAGTTTATGTAGAAATCGCCCCCATAATCGCTGGCAATGCCCTGTTCGCGCGTGTAGATGAAGGGGTCGAGCATCCAGAATTCTATATACTCCACGTTGGCCGTCTCGAAATCGTTGGTGTCGAGCTTGCGCATCATTCCGCCCCAGTGCTGCTGCGGGTTGTTGAGTGTTCCGTCGGCATTGAGGTCGGGATTGAAGTTGTAGGGGCCGCGCTCGTTGGGATAATAGGCCAGGTTGAGCACGCTCAGCGTGGATGTGGCCCCGTTGTAGCTGCTTTGGTTGCGGTTGGGAAATAGCTGGTTGACATATATTTCGCGCACATAGTGGTTGGAGAGCTGTTCGAGGTCGCTCTTGATGTGTGCCGGTGTAAGCGACGACGACCGCCGGGTGAACAGCGGGTCGATGGTGTACCATGCCAACAGCGAGCGGTTGAATCCGCTCCGCAGCGTGGTCTTGTCGCTCGACTCGGGAAACATCGACGGCACGCTCGACAGCACCCACGATGTGGGTGTGCTCACATCGATGGTGTTCTTGGTGTTCTCGAAATCGTCGAGATACGAGGCATTGTCCTGTGTGCCGTGGCTTTGTCCGGCTATAAGCTGCGCAAACTCGCCCGAGAACGATATGCTCGAAGGTTGTGTGAGATGCAGAAACGGCAGTTTGTCGAGCATGTTGGTGAGCCACTGGCTCTCCTTTTTCCAGTTGATGTTGAGTCCCCACAGAGTGTTGTTGAGAGGTTCGGAGCCCATCGTAACCTTTGTGGTGAGAGCCTGCTCGGAAAGGTGCTGTATTGTTCCGCTTAGCTGGAAATTCTTCGAGAAGTCGTATTCCCAGTTCATTCCGAACATTGTCTTGCGTTCCTGTGCATAGTCGGTGTTGCTCTCGAGCGACACATTCACGTTTGTTCCGGCATCGATTATGCTCTGGTTGAGTATAGTCACCTCGCCCCCGCTATAGTCCACGGAGTAGTCGGATCCTTCGGTGAGTGTCACTCCTCCGGCCGTAACCACCACCGACCCTTGCGGAATGTTGTATGCCCCGAGCGAAATCACGTTGGCCGATGTGCCCCTGAACTGGCCCATGA
>CAVDJG010000010.1:0-18557 GCA_963609005.1 Acidaminococcaceae bacterium | reverse complement strand
GGCTATATGTCTGCTTTATGGAAACCTTTCGTTGATGTAAAACGGCAGGTGATTGAAATAAATTGTGCAAAAGAACAAAATACATTACCTTTGTGACACGATTTCCAAAAACAAACAAAGTTATATATATTAGGAACATTTTATTTCAGATTCCATATATTAATTGTGTATCATAAGGTACATTAGTGAGTTAAAGATTTAGATTATACATTTTGAGTTAATTACTGATTTCAATTAAAGGACGCTTTCGTGAGAAACCGTCCTTTTTTCATTTTTACGGGCAAAGCTTTCCGTTTTCATGGGCAAAGTTCGTTGAGAATCTTGTCTCTACATTCTTCCATTAGCCATTTGGGGGTGCTTGTGGCTCCGCAAATGCCTACGGTTTCAACGCCTTCAAGCCATTCTTTCTTTATCTCGTCGGCACGCTCTATCTGGAAACTGTTGCCGTTTACTCTGTGGCACTCGTGGAAAAGCACTTTCCCGTTGCTGCTTTTGCGTCCCGAAACAAAGAGTATTAGGTCGTGGCGTGTGGCAAATGCCGCTATGTTGGGCATGCGGTTGGCCACCTGGCGGCATATTGTGTCGAAGCTCTTGAATGTGGCTTCGGGCGAGATGTGGCCTTGTATGTATTCAATGATTTTGTGGAACTCGTCAAGACTTTTGGTAGTTTGCGAGTAGAGGTAAATGTCGCGCTTGAAATCGAGGCATTTCACGTCGTCGAATTTCTCCACCACTATGGCGTGGCTATTGGTTTGTCCCACAAGTCCGAGCACCTCGGCGTGCCCGGTTTTTCCGAAAATCACAATCTGGGCGTGTGGGTTTGCGTCATACTGCCGCTTTATTCTGCGTTGCAGTTGCAGCACTACGGGGCATGTGGCATCGATTATCTCGATGCCGTTCCTGCGTGCAGTCTCGTAGGTTTCGGGAGGCTCGCCGTGGGCACGGAGCAACACTTTCACTCCGTGCAGGTTATACAGGTCGTCGTGGGTGATTGTCTGCAACCCGCTTTCGTGCAGGCGTTCCACCTCCATGCCGTTGTGTACGATGTCGCCCAGGCAGTACAGGGCGTTGCCTTTGGCCAATTCTTCCTCGGCTTTTTTTATTGCTGTCGTTACGCCGAAGCAGAATCCGCTGCCGTTGTCAATTTCTACCTGCATGATATTTAGTCGTGTTGTTCGCCAGTATTGATGTATATTGTGACCTTGGGTTGTGTCGGGTCGTTGGTTATCATGAGCACACGGGGCTTGCTGCGTGCCGATTTCAGCAGGCGCTCTTCGGCCGTAATCTTCAACTTAGCTTCTTCGTTGGGAGCGAGCTTTGTCTTGTTGAGCGATATTTGTATGCCTACGGTAAACATTTGCAGGCTTTTTATGTTGAGCGGCGATTTGCCGTCGTTGCGTATTATTATCTCGCCTTTCAGTTTCTTCTTGCCGTTGAATGCTCCAAGATTCAGTTCGGTTGACGACAGCCACAGCTTTGCGGCGTTGGCAAGTTGTGCAGTGGTGAGGTTGTCGAATTTGGGAAGGAGCACGGCAGAAACGCTTATTTCCTTTTCCTTGCTCACACGGTCGCCCGGAAAAGCGCCGAGAAACACCGATGTTTGCGTAAGTCCCATGTCTTTCAGCAGACGCGAATCGAGGGTTACTGTCACTATGCCGCTGTGTCCGGGGGCTATCTTCGAAGGCGAGACATCGGCTTGCAGATAGTTGGGCAGGTGCATCACGATGGGCTGTATGGTGTTGCTGCCGGTGTTGAAGATGTGTATTTTCTGTTGCGGGCGTTCGCCTCGGTTCACATCGTCAAACTCCAAATCGTTTCTGTCGGCCTTTATGTCGCCGAGTGCAAAGTTGTAGCCGCCTCCGAAATCCACTATCTCGCGCACCACGACACCGCGCATGTGCAGTTCAAGCGGCTTCTTGCTGCCGTCGTTGTATATGTCTATGAGCTTGTCGTAATGCCCCATGGTCTTGGCATCATAGGTGGTGCGCACTGTGAAGGTGGCATTGTCGGCTATTTCGCCCTGCGGATATTCCACGGTGGTGCAGCCGCAGCTTGTGCGCACATTGCTTATGCGTATGGGGCGGCCTGCCTTGTTCTTGATTTCAAACTCGGCGGTTGCAGGGGTATTGTAGGTTGTTTGTCCGCAGTCAACTACTTTGTTGACTGCCTCTATACGTTGGGCATTGGCTGCTGCCGATGCGAGCATCAGTGCCGAAACCGTTATGAATGTTATTTTCATCGAATGTTCTTTGTTATTGTTTGTCGTTATGTTAAGATGCTTGTTTACTTGTAAACGGTGAATGTCTTTGCGGCGGCGCGTGCTGAATGTGCCGGACTGTATGCACATTCGGCTGTGCATGTGCCGGTGGAGTAGGTGCCGGTGCGGTCGATGGTATAGCATGTTTCGATTACATGTTTGCCTTTGGCCAGGCGGTCGAAGCAATAAACCGTTGAATTGTCTTTGGGTGAGCAGTAGTAGCCGCCGGCATAGCCGCTTGTCTGTTGTGCCTGCTCCATGCATGCGGCACGCTTGTCAACTATCTGCACGAAGTCGTAGTCGCGTTCTGCGGTTACTGTTATTCTAACTGTTATCTGGTCGCCCACTTTGAGTTTTGTAGTTCCGTCGGTCAGCTTTTTGCCGTCTTTCACAATTTCGCGGGTTATCGACATTCCGGCCGACGATGCTTCTACGTCTTTTGTGGGTTGCATGAATTGCGCATACACTGCGCCCCACGACGTGTTGTCAGAAAGCTTTTCAACCGTTACGGTCTTGAAATTGTTGCCGTTTTTGCAGGTTTTCACATATCCAAGTCCTGATGTGGCTTTTGGCATGTTGGCCTTTTTGCCGTCGATGCTTATTTTTGCACTCGGTGTCTGGACGTCGGAAACCGATGCGGCATTGCCGTTGAGGAATGCATATATGGCATCAACGCTGTTCAACGGAGTGCCCCATGCCTGTGTGCGCTTGCTTTGGAGCAGCCATCGGAGCATCTCGTTTACGGTGTTGTCGGTGTTGTTGTCAAGCAACTGCAAGGCTTCAATCGCTGCGGTTTGTGTGGGTATGCGGTAGTCGCACCACGAGTAGGTTGCCTTGTAGGTGTCGAAATAACGTCCCATGTCTTCCTTATACACGGTGTGCTCCTTTATGCTTTGCAAATAAGTGGATGCTTCTGCCTTGTGGCCGAACTTTGCAAGTATTATGGCGGCGCGTGCTTTTTCGTATATCGAGAATGCAGAAGCTTGCTTTGTAAGTAGGTTTACGAGATAGTCAACGTCGGCTTTCTGCTGCGCAGAGAGTTTCCAGTCGCCCGTTGCACATACATACAGATAGTCGAAAAGGGCATCGTTGGGGCACAGTGTGCATTCTCCTTTCTCCTTTTTCTCTTTCATTTCCTTTACGGCAGTGCTTGCTGCCTGGGCAGTATAGGTGAATGCCGCCTGCATTATGCTGCTGGTTTGCTGCTGTGTTCCCGTCATATTGTTTAGGCGTGTAAGCAGTTTCAGCACCGAAGTCGTGATATACGGGTTGCCCTTCATGCCTTTCCACCATGAGAAGGAGCCGTCGGCATTCTGCAGTTTCCTTAGCTTTTCAATGCAGTCGTTAAGCCGGTAGTCCATTGTCGATTCGTCGAAGAATGTCGAAAGCATCTGCATCTGTTCGGTTTCACGGTTGGCTTCAGCAAGCCACGGCGTTTCTTCAAGTACGAGTGATTTCAGTTCCTGGTTGCTTTCAAGGCAACTGTGCAGCGATTTGGCGCCGTCGGTCTCGTTCTTCCACAGCGAAACCACCTGCTTTATTGCCGGCGACGACTGCATGATGTGCCTGCCGAGGCTGTTGGCATAATAGGCAGTGGCAAGACTTATTGCATTTTCTTCATAGGCATTTGCCACCGATGGCAGCGCCTGAATCATCATCCATGCAGGGTTGTCGGTGTATTCTATTGTGAGTTTGTTGTCGTTGCCGTTGTTCTTGAAAAGGTTTTCCACGTTGAATGTGGCCGTGCCTTTCTCGTTAATCGTGAATGGCAGGGTGTTTGTCACCAATTCCCTGTCGGGCAGAATGGGCAGATAATGCTGCTCGCCGTCGCTGTATCCGTGTCCTGAGGCGGTTGTCCGGCAGATGAGCAAGCCGTTGTTCTTGATTTTCGGCATGTCGAAGCTGAAATCGACAGTTGTTGTCCCGTTGGCATTTACGGTGTATTTCCTTTCCTGCGAATACACCTCACGGTTGCTTTCTGCATCGATGAGCGACAGTTTTGCAGTTCCGCTGACGGTCTTTGCCGAGGTGTTGGTTATGCGTGCAGACAAGATGCCGCTGTCTTCTGTACGTAAGAAGCGTGGCATGTTGGGTTGAATCATTACCGTTTTGGCCGCGATGGCCGTTGCCGACAGTGTCCCGTAGTTCATTCCGGCATCATGTGCGAGTCCGTACATTTGCCATGTGGTTACGCTTTCGGGCAAGGTGAACTTGATTGAAACGTTGCCGTTGCCGTCGGCAAGCAGGGCAGGGCAGAAGAATGCGGTTTCGTTGAGGTTTTCGCGCACCTGAACATCCTTGCTGCCGGTGCTTGTCGTGCTTTCGGCCGATGCTTCTGTGGCATCATTCCCTTCTCCGTCAGTTTGCTGGAGTGATGAAAGTTCGGCTGCGAATACTGCTGTTGTGGCGTTAGACTGTGCTGACCCTAATGAATTTTTATACATGATAGCATTGGCGTCCAAACTTCTGTTGGCCCGGGCATACATGGGTTTGGCGATGCGAATGGCCCGACTGTTGGTTGTGTAGAACGTCTGTCCGAGTGCCGATATGTCGGGCATGAAGAAATGACTGAAATCGAGTTGGTTGTCGTTGAGAAATTTTACAGGCATCTCGCCATACATGGTCATGTTGTTGAAACGTGTTCCGCTCCATGACAGGCTGGGCAAAGAGATGTTGTTAGGCAGGCTGAATGCAATGGAGTGTGCCCTTATCTGGTCGAGCGACTTGTCGTACATTGTCGCGAGAAGCTGTGCTTTGGACGGCTTGCCGTCCTTGTCGGTTATCTTCATCACCCACGTTTCCTTTTGGCCGGGCACGAGACGGTCGCGGAATGTGGTCCATTCCATTTTAAGGCTTGTGTCGGGTTTCGGTCGTTCTATTCGTGCCGTGTGCTTGTAGGCGATGCCGTTCTTTACCCATACAAGTGAGAGCACGACACCGTCGCCATACTCCTTTTTATAGGTAATGGCCTTTGTTCTCACTTCGTTGTGCAGGTCGGCCGTGCCGTTCTCGATTATACTGTCGCCTGAAATGAGTGTGTACATGATGTGCTGCACCTTGTCAGACGATCCTACCTGTATGTAAACGGGCGCGCCGTTGGCCGGGAATGATGCTGCCGACTGATAGAACCAGTCGTGAGTTTCAACGGGTGTGCGCGTGTCTTGCATCGTGAACGTGACGAAGTCTCTGCTTATCGTGTCGTTGCCGCAGTAGGCCACAAGCTTGTGGCGTGCCGACACCAGTTGCGAGGCATCAATCTTTACCGGTTCGTTGGCCTTGCATGTTTTTTGTATGTTGTTTATGATGTAGGTCACGTTGTCCTCTATCGGCATGCCGGCATTGTTTCGGTAGCTGAACGTTATGGTTTTGAGACTGTCGCGCAGAATGCGTTCTGGCAGGTCGCATGTGAACTGTGTGGGTGTGTCGCTCAACGGAACAGAGGTCTCGCCGTGCCGTGTTTCGCCCGTGGCGTCGGTTATGTCGGCACTTATGTCAAACATATAATAGCGCTTCGGGTGGCTGTCGCCGGTCGTAGGCAATGTCAACGGCACGTTTGCGGTGAATTTGCCGTCGGCGTTTGTCGTTACCGTGTCGCAGAACACCTGTTCGGTTTTGGCCTCGTTTGTTTTGTAGCGCCACCACAATGCAGGCCGGCGTGTTGCTTTGATTGCAACCCTTGCTCCCTGTATTGGCGTGCCGGCGAAGCTCATCGCGCTTCCGCCTATGGCCACGGTGTCGCCGTCTTGGTATTCCTTTTCAAGTTTGTCGAATTCAACGAGAAACGTGGGGCGCTTGTATTCTTCCACCGAGAAACTGGTGTAGCGTTTCTGTCCGTAATCTACACGCACCGTAAACCGGCCGCAAAGAGTCTTCTGCGGGATGGCAAAATCGGCATTGGCCGTGCCAAATTCGTCGGTGGTTACAGTCTGCGTGGCAATTTCCTTGTTGTTGGCATCGCGCATGCTCAGTGTTATCTGTTTGTCTTTCACGACATCGGCCTTGTGTGCAGCGTTGTCGTAGTGGTAGACAATTGACGCCACATGCACCGTTTGTCCGGGACGGTATATGCTGCGGTCGGTGTAAAGATGGGCAATGTCGTATTGGCCTTTGCTTGAGTAGTAGCTGAAAAACGAGTTAAGCGGACTTTGCGGAAAAGCCCGGTCGTTGTCGGTGTAGGCCCTGCACCTTATGGGTTCGCGTGTGGCGTTGTCGAGTGTCAGCTCGCCGTTTTCGTCGCATGTGAATGTCTCCACTTTCTCTTCTCCGCTTCTGTCATAGAATGTTATTTCGGCATGTGCGCCTGCAACGGGCTCTCCTGTTGTGGCAGAAAGTATTGCAATGCGTGTTTTCTTGCCAGGAAGAGCCTCGCTCACGGGATAGAGGTCGCTCACGCGGAGCAATGCCCGCTCGGCCGGAATGTTGAGATTGTCGGTTGACAGTTCAACGAGATAGGTGCCAGTAGGCAGTTGGTCGATGACAAGAGTGTCGCGCAGCACTTTGTAGTTGGCGTTGCCTATGTATCGTTTCGACACGGTAATGGGCGTTTCCGACTGTATTATGTGGCGGCGCAGCTTCTCGTAGTCTTTTGCATCAGAAGGGTTGAGGGTTGTAGTGCCGTCAAGGTCAAGATGACTGACAGTCATTTTCAGTTCGCCTATGTTGCAAAGTTCCATTACTATCACCTTGCGCTTTTCGCCCGGCATTGCGAGCTCGTTGCCCAGCGAGGCATGAAACATGGGCAGCGTGAGCTTTCTTTGCGCATTGCGCAGGATGTTCATTCTTGGCCATGCCCCCCATTTTGTCAGGGCATAGTTTATGTAGTTCATCTTCTCTTCGGCCGTAACGTCCTCGGCACAGTCGTTCATGAATGTGAAACGCGCTATTGCCACTTCGCCGGCAACGGTGAGGTCGGCATATTCCCTGAGCAGAGAGTCGAGCGCGAGAACATATTTCGACTTCTTCAGCCGTGTGGTGCTGTTGTCGCGTTTTGCGTTTTCCAGTTCAAGAGCAGTGAGGCATGCGGCCTCGCGGTTGCCGTTGTTGTCGTAGTAGTCGTGCATGCCGCGATAGTCGCCGGCAGCCATTCCTATTATGTGCAGCATGTCGTCGCCGAAATAGCGGCTGTCAACGCCGTCAACGACAAACGGTTCGTAGCCCGTTGCCATGGCGTTGGCGAGGGCTTTGGGGTTGCTCATCGACTTCTTGAAATAATCCTTGCTCAATGTCTCGGCATTGTCGTCAAGGGTAGAGTTCTGTGCATAGGCAGTACCGAGAACCGACTGGTAGATGGCGGCCAAAACGACGTTGGATGCCGTGGCAGCCTTCTCTTCCGCCTTCAGACGGTTGATTGCCACCGCAAGCGAGTCGGGAGCAATCGAGGCCATGGCCGACACCGATGCCAGTTGGGCTTTCAGCAAATGCCCGTAAGCCTTCTCGCGTGTGGCTCTTTTTATTATTGTGTCGAGCACTTTCAGCTGACTGCGCGGCAAATCTTTTTTTACTGCCGTGTCATATTGTTTCCACAACGATGTGTAGCTGTCGGCCAATGACGGCAAAGGCAATGCTAATGCTATTGCAAACAATGTGGCTAATATGGTCTTTTTCATATTCTTGTCTTCTTTCTTTACATTAAACGATGTTAGTAAAGGGGACACTTGTTGCGGCATAGGCAAAACAGTCCACTTTATGCAAAGATAATGTAAATATAAAAAAACTGCAAGCAAAAAACAACTTTTAGAACTAAGTGGCGGCGAAAGAAAGGTTTTTCTGCATGCAACGAGAGCTGCTTCGCGCGTGAAAGTAGCCATTGTTTGGCTGCGTTGCATTTGGTGCGCATGTGTGTTGCAGCCGGTGCACATGCGTGTCGCGGTCGGTGTGGGATGGCAAGTAGGCCTTGTTTGGCGGTAGGCAAGACGGAATTTGCCATGCAATATAGGCAACTGTTTCAGGCAATATCCGCGTTAACATCATTTTATCTTTTTGCATACAATGTTTGCCCTTGCGGTGAATTATAAGGGTGCACAATGACAAAAGCGCATGCTGTTGCCGGTGCAATGACAAAAGAATATTTAAAAGAACGGATAAAAGAATTGGATTATGGGAAAATTAAGAAATGTATGTGGCAAGTTGATGATGCTTGCCGTGGCTTTATCGGTAGGGGTAGGAGTGTCGTCGTGTGGTGACGACGACGACAAAGGAGGCATCATTATCTGTCCGGGCGAGCGCCCTAATGCGCTGGTTACGGTAAAACCTGTTGCCGGTTGCGACTCTTTCTATATGCAGCTCGACGACAGCACACGCCTCGTTGCCAAGAATATCACGAAAAAACCTTATGGCGACAAGGAGGTGAGGGCATTTGTGTGTTTCCGCTATATAGGGCAACCAACAGGCAAGAACTGCTATGATGTGACCGTTGACTGGATGGACAGTATTCTCACGAAGCCCATGTCGGAATATCTCGGCGACCAGACTGTTGAGAAATATCGTCAAGACCCGGTTGAATTGTTGCGCGACTGGACCGTTTCTGAAGACGGGTATCTAACGGTGCGTTTCAGAACCGTGTGGCGAGGGCAAAGTCCGCACGTGGTGCGTCTTGTTGCGACAAGCAAGGAAAATCCTTATGAAGTGACTTTCTTCCATGATGCCGCAGGAGAAAAGGAAGGCAATTGGGGCAATGCAACGGTGGCTTTCAGACTTGACAAGTTGCCCGATACCGAGGGAAAGACCGTAGACCTTACGCTTAAATGGAAATCTTTCTCGGGCGACAAGAGCGTGAAATTCAAGTACTGCACCCGTAAGGCAATGGCTGAGGGAGTGTTGTCGGCAACAGATGAACACTCGGCTGACAACTCAACGGAGTGTCTTCTGAAGTGAATTTCACCATACGGCCTTTGCATGGGGTGGTGAGACAGGAAGGAAAAAAGTTCTCTCAATAATTTCTGAGGCGGTTGTCATAGTCCGGCGGGATATTGGCAGCCGCCATTTCATTTCAAATACGGTGCGAAAAACATTGTATTAAGACCGTGCATTCATTCTTGAAAGCGTATGCATGCCCGACAAAAAGAAAGATGCTGATGCGGTAAATAAGAGTCTATTGGGGTTTTGTACTTGCATTTTGTCGCTATGATGTTATAATTTAACATTATTGGGGGGCAAATTTTTGCATATTGTAATTTTGTGAAAATACTGTTTCAAAAAACGTGTAAACAGAATTGCGTGAACCCGTTTTTTATATTAAATTTGCGATTGTAAATAACAATCACAACGAGCTATGAGCAACGAAAGAGCCAACAAGCGTCTCAATAAAGTCCTGCTTATATACACCGGCGGGACAATAGGTATGGGGCGAAACCCAAAGACAAACGCCCTCGAGCCCCTCGATTTTGGTCATCTCATAGGCAATCTGCCTGAGTTTGCCTATCTGCAAACCGACATTGACACCTATCAGTTCAGCCAGCCGATAGACTCAAGCGACATGTCGCCGAAGCAATGGGCGCAGCTCGTGAGGATAATAGCCGACAGATATGACAATTATGACGGGTTTGTGATATTGCACGGCACCGACACCATGGCCTACACTGCATCGGCTTTGTCGTTCATGCTCGAAAACCTTACAAAGCCTGTGATACTCACCGGAAGCCAACTGCCGATAGGACAGTTGCGCACCGACGGCAAGGAAAACCTCGTGACAAGCATAGAAATAGCATCGGCATGCGACAGCAAGGGGCGCGCCCTTGTGCCCGAAGTGTGCATATATTTCAGTGGAAGACTGTTGCGCGGAAACCGCAGCACCAAGCAAAATGCCGATGGTTTCAACGCTTTCGATTCGTTCAACTACCCTCATTTGTGCGAGGCAGGCGTCACTTTCAATTTCAATACACATTACATTCTGCGTCCCGATTTCGACAAACCGATGATTCCGCACACCGCCCTTGACTCCAATGTGGTGGTGTTCTCACTGTTTCCGGGAATAGAGCAGAGCATTGTAAGGCATGTGCTTGAGGCGCCTGAGATACGCGGCATCGTGATGCGTAGTTTCGGCAGTGGCAATGCACCGCAAAATCCGTGGCTGCTTAAACTGCTGAAGGCTGCCACGCGACGCGGAGTGACAGTGATAAACATAAGCCAGTGCATTGCGGGAAGCGTGGAGATGAGCCGGTATGACACCGGCTATCAGCTTAAAGAAGCCGGCGTGGTGAGCGGAGCCGACAGTACGGTGGAGAGTGCCGTTACCAAACTGATGTTTCTGCAGGCCAAATATTCTGACAGTCATCTGATAAGAAGCTATATGAGCCGCAGCATTTGCGGCGAGATAACCGTTTAGGCAGCACAGGGGCAATGCCTTAACACTGCTTCCTTGCCACGGTCTTTTCATATAAACAGTTTGCCTTCTTTAAAGAGAGAGGGCAAGGTGGAACAAAAAAAGGAGACAAACACCGATTGCCGGCGTTTGTCTCCTTTTTTTAATGTCGTGTGTGGTAGTATCTATACGTTAGATAGAGCGCAGGAATTTTACTACTGCATCGCGGTCGGCCTTTTTGAGGTTGTAGAATTTCAGAGCCGATTCGTAGGCATGTGACTTCTTTGAGTAGGCATGCCACATGATTGCCTCAATCTCGTTGCGGGCACGGCAGTCGTGCAGACGGTCTTCTGCACCGGTGTTGATGTAGCTAAGTCCGCGTCCCCAAAGTGGGGTAGTGCGACACCACGAATTGTGGATGTCGTTTTTCATGTAGAGTTTGTGCTGCATCATGTCGGTGTAGGGATAAATGGTCTGGTTGGCAAAGCGAGGCAGTTTCTTGCCTTTGAGTGCTGTGGGCAGCCAGTAGTTGTCGGATCCTGTCACCCATTTAGCACGGTGGCAGTTGGTGCAACCAATCTCGTTGAACAGCTTCTTGCCTTGCTGCACCTCGGCATCGTTGAGGTTGCGGGCGCGCGGAATGGCAAGACCACGGTGCCAAACCATGAACTGGTAGAATTTCTCGGTAGACATTTCCGGCTGGAAATTGTGCCACTCGTTGTCAAACTGGTTGGTGTTTGGCGAGAGCAGGTTCTTCACCTTTTCGCTTATGCCGTCGTCGGTGCTGGCCCAAAACGGCGATGTCGGGTCGTTCTTTATTTTTGCAATCACCTCTTTGTCCTCAGCCATAGCGTCGGCCCATGCGGTGGTTGTGTAGAGTTTCGGACGGTCGGGGCGCGTAACGTTGGTGATGTTCCATATAGCATTTGCTCCCGGGCCGTCTTGCAGTGTGGCGCGTGTGAGTGCATAGGTGAAGCGTTTCACCATTTTGCGGCCGTCCTGTCCGTCAACAAACGATCCTGTTGAGGCTGTGGCCGTATACCATGCACCGTCGGCGAAATCATCGGTTGAGGCGTTCCAGAAGCTCGGGTTAACATATTCGGTTACATCGGCCACCTTCGCAACGTTCTTGTAGTAGTTGGCCGTAGAGGCATATTGCTTCTTTATGTCGTCCTCGGTGATGGCATCGAGCAGACCGGTGCCTATCACGCCGATTGTAGACTCCAGGCGGAATGCAACGGCCTTGTTGCCTGTTTCGTATGGAGTGGGCTTTGTGCGGAATGCACTCTGCGGGATTGTCACGTCGGGGTAGATGAGGTCGTAGGTCTCACCATCGGCGAATTTCAAGGGCAGACCGCTCTCCATTGATGTGATATGGCTCCACTTAATGCTAATTTGGCTTTCGTCGATAGGAGCCTTGAACGGTTCGTTGGCCTGTGTCTGCGGCATGCCTGTAACCTCGCTCACATACGGGCC
This sequence comes from Acidaminococcaceae bacterium, assembly GCA_963609005.1. Lineage (GTDB taxonomy): Bacteria > Bacteroidota > Bacteroidia > Bacteroidales > Bacteroidaceae > Prevotella. The sequence goes on along the minus strand of CAVDJG010000010.1, from coordinate 6,525 downwards.
GTCGTTGCTGTCGGCCCCGTCGGTGGGATGATACACCACGAGCAGGTAGCCGTTGCCGTTGCCGTAGACAGTTTGGTAAGAATCTTTGCGCTGGCCGTGTCCGTAGCCGGGGTGGCAGTCGAGACATGAGCGGCGCACCGATGCCGGGCCGAGACCAGCGAAGGGCTGTGTGTTTATTGTGTACTGGCGCTCGAAGAACAGTTCGCCAGCCTTGAAATCAGAAAGCATGTTCTGCTGTTCCACGGCAGGAGCCTCGTCTTCATAGCACGACGAGTTTACATTTTGTGTCGTTCCGAGCTCGCCGCCGGGGTTCCATTCATCGGCCGTGAAATTGCCGACTGCCTTGCCGATGTATGCGGCATCGCTTTCGCCGGGCGTAAAGCTGTTGTCTTCTTTTGTGTCGTCGGAACAGGCCGTGAAGGCAAGTGCCGACAACGTTGCAAACGATAAGAGATAAAAACGCTTGTTGTTCATAATGTGTGCAGTATAATTGTTTGATTGTGTTTGAGTGTTGCTGATAATTATACTTAAATTGTATATAACGTAGCCTCTTCTTCATTAGGAAGAGGAGGCTACGTCTTTTCAGTTGCTCGCCGTTGTGGGCAAGCTTATTCTTTTATTCGGCTTTCTGCTCGTATATCCATTTGCCCACCTCGTTGAGGCAGTCGTCGCAAGCCTTGATCTTGTCGATGGCGTTCTTTACAGCCTGCGAACCGGGATCGGCTACGAAATAGCCCTGTGCAGTAGTAGCGTCGTCGAGCGACTTGAGAGCGTCATTCAGCGCAGAGTTCATCTTGTTGTAGAGGTCGGCATTCTTTGTCTGCAAGAATTTCATAATAGAGTGATCAACCGGAGTTGTGGCATCGATGTTGCGTGTTCCGTAGAGAGTGTTCTTGATAGAGTAGATGTTGTCCTTGTAGTCAACAAACGAACGGTGGCTGTAAGGCGACTCGATGTAGTCGATTGACTCCTTCTCTCCGTCTTCGGTTGTTCCACCCTTTCCGTTGGCAACGCGCCATGCCTGGCCGAGCTTCTGCTCCTGCACTTCGTTGCAGATGTTAGAGCATCCGCCTACGAGAATCTGGTTGAGAGTTCCGGGCCATGAGTAGTAGCCAGTGGAGCTTGTGGGAGTGAGCAGCCACTCGCCCCAGCACATCTTGCCTTTGGCCATGCCGTGGTTCTGAGAAAGATATTTGAACACATAGTCGTTGTCTTCGAGCACTTTCTTTGTGTCGGTGCTTGCGGCAGAACCCATCCATGTGTATTCGAGCAATGCGGTCATGTTCTTCACGTCGCCGGCAACGGCATTGAGGAAAGCAAGCTCGTCGATGCCCTTCACCGATGTCATGCCAGAGGCTGTTTCGTTGGCCTTGAAGGCTTCAACGGTGCGGTTCTTGCCGTCGCGGAAGAGCACGAACTCCATTCCGTGGAAGCCGAGCACCGACTGGAAGTCGTTGTTGCGCTGGCTTACATACTGCTCGGGCTTGTCGCCTTTCAAGCCGGCGATGAGCTCAGAGTTTGTAAGTGCGCCCACAAGCTGGTCGTGGTCGAGAGGCCAAGAGTCGATGTGCGGGTCGATATTGTTGCTTCCTTCCTCGGCCGAACCGTAGAGGAAAGACTCGCTGCGCTCCCACTCACGGCGGGCATCCTTGAACCGCTCGCAGGCATCGTCGATCATTGTCTGAGTCATAGTGCCGGCCTCTGCTGCTTTATAGAGAGTTGTTGTTGCTGCATAGAGGGCGCGTGCATTGGCTGCAAGAGCCTGATATGTGGGGTAAACTACATCCTGTGTGTAAACCTTTGTTATTTTCTGCATTTCAAGGTCGCTGCTGCTCACTTTCACGTCGGCAGTGCCAAACTGGTCGAGATCGGTGAATTCGTCACCACCGTTGTCGTCGCTACATGCAGTGAAACCGAAAGTCATTGCGCCAAGAATGAAAGCCATGGCGAATTTCTGAATCTTTTTCATTTCGTTAATTCTTATTTTTATAATTGATAATGGTGTCGTTCGTTGAATTGTGGTTGCGCATTTTGCGCATGTCGGATTAGAGGAATGTGCCTTGGTAGGCCACGCCGATGTTGAGCGAAGGCTCGTCGTTGTAGCGAGAGTCAAGCTTGCGGTAGTTGTATTCGGCCTTTACGCACACCTGCGGAATGGGGTAGTAGTTCACACCTCCGGCATAAATGCGCTTTCTTGTCCATGAGCCTGTTGCACAGTCGATGTAAGAATCGTAATACTCGAAGTGTCCGAAAACATAAAGCTTTTGCTTCATTGCGCGGAGCTTTGCTATCTGCGAGAATATGTCGTAGCCCACCTCTATGCTTGTAGCAATGGCGTGCGAACCGAAATTCTGGTTGGTTTCATAGGGTTTTACATACTGCACGCCCGGCTTCGTGAGCTTGCTTATGTCGGCTGCATCGCTCACATATCCGTAGTCTACGTTGCCGCGTGCCACCCAGTTGTAGCGGTTGAATGTGAAATCGAACGATCCGAGATAGATGTTGCCCTTCCATTTCTTGGCCACCTTGTTGCCGTTCTCCATGTCGTGGGGCACGGCGTTGTGCATAGACTGGCCGTAGTAGCCGCTGATGCCGAAACGGAGTCCGGGCACAGTGTAGTTGTCGATGCGTGCGGCGAAGCCGTATTTGTTGGCCACCTCAAACTCAAACGGTTTTGTGGTGCCGTTGCCAATCCACTTGTCGCGGCTGAACTGATAGGCATCGAGGCCGGCTATCATCTGTGCCTCGTAGCGGAAGTCGCCGAGATGTCCCCAAAGCGACACACCCGTCTGGTGCCATGTGCAGGGAAGTATGGTGTTCTCGCCCTCAGGACGGTAAACGGTGAAGAAGTTGAGAGGCTCGTGGTAGGCATTGGTAAGGCCGAAAGGCACGACAATGTGTCCGGCACGTATGTTGAGGAAACGGCCGAACGATTTCTGTATCCAGAACTGCTCGAGTTCCACATCGCCGCCTTTTTCCTGCTCTTGCTCCATCTCTATGGCTTCTTCTGCCTCATATTCTATGGCCGAACCTGCACCTCCGTGCTCAAACTCAATCTCGGTGCCCAATGTCCAGCCCTTGCCGAAGTCGTAGCCAAGGTAAATCACCGCATGGGGAATATCGAAACGGCCGTGGCTCGGGTCGTTCTTGTGGGCTGCGGCACTGCTGTAACGGTTGCCGCTGTCACTGTAAAAGTTTCTGCTGTATGCCACCTCACCGTATCCACCTACGCTGAGTCGGTTGCCCTTGACGTGTTGCATTACACTGTCGGCTGCTACTGTTTGTGCCTGGATTGCAACGGGGCTGCCAATGGTTGCAGCCGCACATGCAATTGAAACAATAGTTGATTTCTTCATTGTTATTGTTTTTTTGATTTTTTACGGCTGCAAAGTTATTGTGAATGGCAAAATAAGGCAATACCTAAAAATGAGTAAATGCCCGCAACGCTTAGGGGTGAAGCATTTGTGGGCATTTTGCAGTGCTTGGGTTTAAAATACCTATATGTGGTGATTGTGCATATCGTGTTTTTTTTGTTATTTTGCATTCATAATATAATAAGGTATATAAGGAAAAATAATAAGGTATATAAGGTAATGAAGAATCAGAAAATGTACGAGCCCGACGACAAGATGATTTCTCTTATCAGGGATAACTATAACCTTTTGCAAAGCCTTGGCAGCTTCGGGATAAGTCTCGGGTTTGGCGACAAGACAGTGAGTCAGGTGTGCGACGAGCAGAATGTTGATACCTACACGTTCCTTGCTGTCGTTAATTTTACAATCAACGGCTTCCGCGATTTCGACGATGCCGGAAAGCTTTCGGTGCCCACCTTGTTGCAGTATCTTAAAGCAAGTCATGCCTATTTCGTCGATTTCCAGCTTCCGTTCATCCGTAAGGAACTTGTGCAGGCACTCGACGAGAACGACAATCTCGCCCGCCTGATATTGAAACTTTACGACGAATATGCCCGCTCGATAACGGCGCACATGCGCTATGAGGAAAAAACGGTGTTTCCTTATGTCGAGACTTTGCTCGCCGGCAACAAGCCTCTCGGTAATTTCACTATCGACATGTATTCAAAACACCATGGGCAGGAGAGCCTGAAATTGCGCGAACTCAAGAGCATCATTATAAAATATCTTCCCAGCGACGGGCTTCACAACAACCAGCTTTCGGCCACTCTCTACGACATATATAATAATGAAGAGTGGCTTGCACTGCATGCCGAGGTTGAGGAACGAATATTCATGCCTGCCATTAAACGTCTTGAAGAAAAATCGAAACAAAGTGATGTCACTGCGAAAATTTCCGATATGATTTCGAAAAACCAGGACGGTGCCGACAACTTGGGCGAACGCGAAAAAGAAGTAATTGTTAGTCTTGTGCAAGGCATGACCAACAAGGAAATTGCCGACCATTTGTGCATATCGGTAAATACGGTAATTACGCACCGACGCAACATTGCGCGTAAGTTGCAGATACACAGCCCGGCAGGGCTCACCATTTATGCAATAGTTAATAACTTGGTTGATATATCTTCGGTTAAACTCTAAATCGGAGTCTTTAAAAGTAATGCCGGGAGAGCGATTTTTTGCTCTCCCGGCATATATGTTTTGATTTTTTTGTAGTATCTTTGCACCCGGCTTTTGAAAGATAAAAACAGGAAACTTTCTTGGTTGTGCTTGGTGAAAAGTTTTCCAAAACGGACAACTTTTTCGAAAAACGCATGGTGAAAGTTTTCCTAAAAAAGAAATAATCAAGACATGAAAGATTTTACAATCATCAAACGTGACGGATCCAAAGACCGTTTCTCTTTGGATAAGATTATGAATGCCGTTATAAAGGCATTCCAGTCGGTAAACGAGGATATCGACCTGAACGAGATATCCAAGATACTCACCCATTTGAAAATATCTGAGGGCATCACTGTCGAGGATATACAGAACCAGATGGAGGTGGCATTAATGGAAGAAGGGCACTACAGTGTGGCCAAATCGTTCATGCTTTACCGTCAGCGTCACACCGAAGACCGCGAAACTCTCGACAAATTGAAGTTCCTCACCGACTATTGCCAGGCCGCCAATGCAGCCACAGGATCAAAGTATGACGCCAATGCCAACGTTGAACACAAGAACATCGCGACCCTGATTGGTGAACTTCCGAAATCAAATTTCATCCGTCTTAACCGCCGTCTGCTCACCGACCGTATAAAGAAAATGTACGGAAAGCAACTCGCCGACGAGTATATCGACAAACTTAACCAGCACTTTATCTACAAGAACGACGAGACAAGTCTTGCCAACTACTGCGCATCGATAACCATGTATCCGTGGCTTATCGGCGGAACAACGTCGATAGGCGGCAACTCCACCGCCCCGACCAACCTCAAATCGTTCTGCGGAGGTTTCGTTAACATGGTGTTTATGGTGTCGAGTATGCTTAGCGGCGCATGTGCAACCCCCGAGTTTCTCATGTATCTCAACTATTTCATAGGACTTGAATACGGCAAAGACTATTGGAAAGAGGCCGACAAAATTGTTGATCTTTCAAAGAAACAACGCACGGTTGACAAGATGATAACCGACTGCTTCGAGCAGATTGTCTACTCAATCAACCAGCCAACAGGTGCTCGCAACTACCAGGCCGTGTTCTGGAACATCGCCTATTACGACAAACCTTATTTCGACAGCATGTTCGGCGAGTTCAAATTCCCTGACGGATCTTCGCCCGACTGGGATGGACTTTCGTGGCTGCAGAAGCGTTTTATGAAGTGGTTTAACAAGGAGCGCACCAAGACAGTGCTCACATTCCCGGTTGAAACAATGTCGCTTCTCTCGAAAGACGGCGACGTGATTGACAAGGAGTGGGGCGACTTCACGGCCGAAATGTATTCGGAAGGACATTCGTTCTTTACCTATATGAGCGACAACGCCGACTCGCTCAGCTCTTGCTGCCGCCTGCGCAATGAGATACAGGACAACGGATTCAGCTATACACTCGGCGCAGGAGGCGTGTCAACGGGTTCGAAGAGCGTGCTGACAATCAACCTCAACCGCTGCATACAGTATGCCGTAAACAACAAGATTGACTACCGCGATTTCCTTTCCGAGGTGATTGATCTCTGCCATAAAGTGCAGTTGGCCTACAACGAAAACCTGAAGAACCTGCAGAACCACGGCATGCTGCCGCTGTTTGACGCTGGTTACATAAACATGGGACGCCAGTATCTCACGATAGGAGTAAACGGTCTTGTCGAAGCAGCCGAGTTCATGGGCTTGAAGATAAGCGACAATCCCGACTATCTGCAGTTTGTACAGACTGTGCTCGGCCTCGTTGAGAAATACAACAAACAGTATCGCACTAAGGATGTAATGTTCAACTGCGAGATGATTCCTGCCGAGAATGTGGGCGTGAAGCACGCAAAATGGGACCGTGAAGACGGATATTTCGTGCCGCGCGACTGCTACAACAGCTATTTCTATGTAGTGGAGGACGACAGCCTGAACATCATGGACAAGTTCAAGA
>CAVDJG010000009.1:0-19365 GCA_963609005.1 Acidaminococcaceae bacterium | reverse complement strand
ACGGCTTTCAGTGTGCCCGAACCGGCCACACTGAATGTCATCATGTTGTCGGCGGCGGGGCAGGGAGTGCCGTTTTTGTCGGCGAGCGACACTGTGATGTAGGTCAAGTCGTTTCCGCTGCCGCATATAGTGTCGCGGTCGGCCTCGAGCACTATGCTTGCAGGCTCTCCGGCGGTGCGCACTGTTTCTGTTGCGGCAACGTTGCCACGGTAGTCATAGGCCACCACTTTGAGTTCGCCCGGTTCATACCGCACGTCGTTCCAGCGCAGGCGGTAGCGGTCGAGGCGTGTCGTGGGGTCTTTTACGAGCCTTCCCTGGCTCTTGCCGTTGACGAAAAGCTCGGCCGACGGATATGAAGTGTAGCAATAAACGGGTGTGGTTTCGCCCTCGCGGCCTTTCCACGACCAGTGGGGCAGCACATGCAGCGTGGGCGAGTCGGTGCGCCAGTGCGAGCGGTAGAGCCAATAACGGTCTTTTGGAAGCCCTGCAAGGTCGCATATGCCGAAATAGCTTGAGCGCGAAGGCCAGTATTCGTCGTAGGGCGACGGTTCGCCCAGATAGTCGAAGCCAGTCCACACAAATTCGCCTATGGTGTAGTTGCGGTCGTCCTGCATGCGCCAGTCGTCGTCGGGAAGGTTGCTCCACGGGCAATACTCCACGTCGTAAGACGAACATTGCCCGTCGTCGTAGGTCTTTGAGTCGCTTGCCTCCACCGGGAACTTGTACACTCCGCGCGAACTTACTGTTGACGCAGTTTCCGAACCGAGCAGAAAGCCCTTTGGCAGATGCCGTATGTTGTTGTCGTATTTGTGCACCCGGTAGTTGAATCCGGGCACATCCATCACTTGCGCGAAGCCTGAGTGCAGAGCCTCGTCGGCCTTGTCCATGCCTTGCGTAACGGGGCGTGTGGGGTCGAGGCGGTGGCAGATGTCCTGCAGATGCGCGGCTATGTCGCGTCCTTCGGTGCTCCATTGCTCTGGTATCTCGTTGCCAATGCTCCACATCACTATGCTCGGGTGGTTGCGGTGGTTGATCACGAGGTTGGTGATGTCGCGGTCGGCCCACTGCTTGAAAAACCTTGCATAGCCGTTTTTGCATTTTGGATAAATCCACATGTCGAAGCTTTCGGCCATGACCATCATTCCCATCGAGTCGCAAACGGCCATTTCCATTGACGAAGGCATGTTGTGTGCGGTGCGTATTGCGTCGGCTCCCATCTCTTTCATTATGCGCACCTGGCGTATGAAGGCCGCCTTGTTTTCGGCAGCACCGATAGGTCCGAGGTCGTGGTGCAGGCACACTCCCTTTATCTTGCGCGACTTGCCGTTGAGTTGGAACCCGTCGTGCTGCGCCACTCTCACCGTGCGTATGCCCACGCGTTGCGATGTCTCGTCGATGAGGCGGCCCTTGCTGTAAAGCCGTGTGACGAGCTTGTAGAGGTTGGGCGATTCGGGCGACCACAGCCGCGCACCCTCTATCTTGTGCGTGCACTGTGCGTTGCCGTCGGCGTTGAGTTTCACTTTGCCGGTGCTTGCAACCGCATTTCCGCCGTTGTCGTAGAGCGTGTTCTCAACGAGCAGCGTGTTGTCGGCATTTGATATGTGGGTGTTGAGGGCTACGAATGCGTCGCTGCCCGTTATCGAATCGGTGCGGAACCAGCTGCCCCAAGTGTCGATGCTTGCTGCATTCTGGGTGGTTATGAGGGTGACGGGACGGAAAAGTCCGCCGCCGGGATACCATCGCGACGACTCCTCGCGGTTGTTGAGGCTCACTTCAATGGTGTTCTTGCCTTTACGCAGAAATGGTGTCGCATCCACTCGGAAGGCGTTGTAGCCGTAGGCCCAGTGGCCGGCCAACTTGCCGTTGACATACACATGCGGCTCAGACATTGCGCCGTCGAAATGCAGAATGGCTGTCTTGGGAATGCTTTTCAGATTTATCGTGGTGCGGTAGAAGCCGCGTCCAATCCAGGGCAGAGCACCCGATCGTCCCGATTTCTCGCTCTTCTCGGTTTCGCCGTTTTGCTCTATTGCCACAAACTGCAGGTCGTGGCGTTTGTCAAACGGACCGTTTATGGCCCAGTCGTGCGGTATGGCTACATTGTTCCACGCTATGCTGTCGCGCGAGAACTGCCAACTTTTCAGGCTTACCACGCGACGGCCTTGCGCCTGCGAGGCCATTGCTGTGGCGAGAGCCATAGTCAGTATTAAGGATCTTCTCATATATTATTGTGTCAAAAGTGTCGTTTCATGTGTGCGGCCGAGCTGACATTCAGCCCGTGGAGAGGCGCGCCGCCAGACAAGGCAGCGCGCCTGCGGGCGAGTGTCATTGCTTGAATGCGTCGAGTGTGGCGGTGGGCTTGCCGTTGCTGTCGAATGCTCCCATGGCATAACTGTTCCAGCTTGGGGTGCATTGCGGCTCCCAATAGAATATTCCGAGGCACGAGTCGATGGCCTTGCAGCCGCTCACCATCTTCGAAAGCATTGCCGGCGCATTTTCAGAATCCCAGTTCATGCCTATTTCGCAAAGCATCACCTTCTTGTTGTATGTGCTTGCGAGCCTCTTTATGTTGACGAGGCACGAGTCGGTGTCGGCTTTCCAGTTGTCGTCGGTGGGATAGAACGAAAGTCCTATCACGTCGAGTTTGGCATCGTTTTTCTTCAATCCGTCAAACATCCATTTAAGGTGTTTTATTTCCTGTCCGCGGTCGATGTGCACGATGCACGATGCATTTGGATACACTGCTTTGGCTGCATCGTAGCCGGCGTTGTTGAGTTGCACATAGTTGCTGAAGCTGTCGCCCGAGACAAATCCCGTGGGCCAGAGCATGCCGGTGCTCGTCTCGTTGCCTATCTGTATCCATTCCACGTCGATGCCGTTGGTTTTCAGCGTCTCGAGCACGTCTTTGGTGTGCTCGGCCACTGCCGTCTTCAGTGCGGCAAGGTCATATCCGGCCCATGCTGCCGGGATGTTCTGCTTTGAAGGGTCGGCCCAGGAGTCGGAGTAGTGGAAATCGATCATGATGCGCATTCCGAGGTTTTTGGCACGCCATGCCTTTGTGAGCACGTCCTGCTTGTTGCACCATCCGTCGGTTGGGTTAACCCAAACGCGCAGACGAATGGAGTTTGTGCCGAGGTCGCGGAGCAGCGACATGCATTCTTGCTCGCTTCCTGCGGCGTTGTAGAACTTTATGCCCGATGCCTCCATCTGCGTCAGCCAGCTCACGTCGGCACCTTTGGCAAAGCCGGTCATGTCGTATTGCTTTTCTTTCTGCGGCGTGGCCGTATTGTCGTTGCTGCATGCCGCGAGCGAGAAAATGCTGAATGCGGCGAACAATATTGTCTTTATGAATGATTTTTTCATAGTTTGTCGGTTTGTGGCGAGGATGTTGTCCTCTTTGTTTCTTTATTTGCTGATGAGTGTTTTAAAGCCTTGTCGCGGCGTGCCGCTTATGCTGCACATACGTGCCTCGTGGGCTGCGCGTGTGTGCATCATTTGCTGCACGCGCGCGGGGCGGACTGCCGCAGTTGCTGCAAAGCCGCCCCGGCGGCATGTTTCATTCTTTTGTGTAGCTCCATTTCATGGTGCTCAGGTCAACGGTGAGTGTCACTGTGTCGCCGGCCTTGGCTCCATCGTCAAACCAGATGTTCCATGCTCCGGCCTCGGCCGACAGCGTGTAGAGGTCAGACGGGTCGGAACCGTAGAGCACGTTGTTCTCGCGGTCGTTTATCTTGAAGTTCTCCCAGTCGGCGGTGAGTGTGTATTTGCCGCTGTATGTGGCGTCGCCTGTCTTTGCAAGGACAGTGAGGTCGGCCGATGCGTCGGCATTCACCATGAACAGTTGTGAGGGATAATTCACCTGAGGCTGGTCGCCGGCGTTGAAATCAACCTTGCCCTCGACCACCGAGTAGGTGTAGTAGCCGTTGCTGTCGGGCTGCACTATTATGGTGTAAGTGCCCGGTGTGGCTATGGTCAGGGCGCCGGCCGTGGCAGCCTGGGTGAGCTTTCCGTCGCTGGCGGCAAATTTCACGCTCTTCTCCACGTAGGTGTCGGTGCGTGTGTCCTTGTTGTATTCCTTGCCGTCGGCATCTATTTCAACGGTCTGGTTGGCTGTTGTCGTGGTAATGTAGTAGCCCCACTGCTGTTTCTTTGAGTAGTAGGTCATGTCTGAACCGTTCACGCGCAGTTGCGAGAGCAGCATGGCTTTCCATTCGAGCTGTTTCGTGTCTACGGTGACAAACCATTGTCCGGCTCCGTCGGCAAACCAGCAGTTCCATGCGTCTGATGCGTCGCTTATCTCGAAGGCGTGGCCATCTACTGCATAGTTGCCCCATGTTGAGCCCGAATATTCGTAGAACCAGCAGTTGAGCCAGGCCGTTGCGTTCATGTAGCCGGTGTAGACTCCGTCTTCGGCGGGCGAGTGCAGATAGGCAATGGTGTCGGTCTTGTTTGATGCGAGCACCGCCATTCGTGTCATGTCAACGAAATATGGCGTGACTGTCACCTTGCACACGTTGCTGTAGGCAGGTTCCATGTTGTCGCCCTCGGCCGACTTTATGCGGAAATACAGGTCGCCTTCGTGGTTCACCTCGATGCCGAGTGTCTTGGCCAGGGTGTTCAGTTCGGTGCCGGTGTAGGCTTTGGTGAGCCCGTTGACGGCTGTCTCGGTGGCTCCGGCAAAGTCTTGCGAGGCCGAAACCTCAACATAGGTGTTGAGCAGGTTGTCGGGCACTGGCTTGGTGTCGTCGCTCGAAAGCAGCGTGGGGTTTTTCCATGCGAGCTGCAGCACCACTGTGGCCCGCTGGCTCACATCGAGCCGCAGGTTGTTGGCGGTGGCTATAAGCTCCGACGGGCCGAACCCATCGACATACACAGTGTCGCCGTCTTTGTCGCAGCTTGCGCAGAGCAGAGCGACACAAAGATACAGAAATATTCTAAATGTGGTCTTTTTCATTGTCTTTTTGTTTGGGTGTAGTGTAATGTAATCGGTTGCACGTCACACTGTTTTAATCAGTAGTTGTCGTTGTGCAGATTGGGGTTGGCCGTGAGGTCGGTTGCCGGTATGGGGTAGATGTTGTATTTGTTGTCAACGGCCATTCCGTCTTTTGTTCCGCCTTTCCACTCCCATACATACGATGATGTGGTGAATTGCCCGAAGCGTATGAGGTCGGTGCGGCGCGTTCCCTCCATGTAGAGCTCACGCGCACGCTCGTCGATGATGAACTCCTTGGTGAGCTGGTTCTCCTTTATGTTGCCGCTTGCATCGCCGTAGGCGCGTTGGCGCAGCAGGTTGATGTAGGCCAATGCCTGCGTGCGGCTGCCGCCCTGTCCGCCGCGCACCACTGCTTCGGCATACATGAGGTAGACGTCGGCCAGGCGGAATAGCGGGAAGTCGGTGGCAGCTCCGTAGGACGCGGTATTGGATGCCGTTTCGCCGTTGTCTTTCAGGTTGGTCCATTTGGTGAACAGGTAGCCGTCTTGCTGCGACGTGAAGTCGCTTATGTATTGTGTCTGGCCGTCGGTGAAGAAGCAGTAGCGCGTGTCGCGGTCGCCGTCTTCAAACTTTGCGGTGAGGTTTCCGCGCGAACGGAAGTTGCCCCATGCCGAGGCCACTCCGTAGTCGGCAGGGTTTTGCGCCGTAGATGAGCTGCTCACCGCACCGCATATAAGATAGGTGGTGGAACCGTAGGTGAGCAGATGGTCGGGATCTTGCGGCAGGGCGAATATTATCTCGTTGGTGCGCTTGTCGTTGTCGGCATTGAAAAGCTGGCGGTAGTCGGCATTGAGCGAGTAGCCCTGGGCTATTGCCTTGTTGCAGGCATCGATGCATTCGGTGTAGCGTGCGGTGCCGGTGTAGATCTCGGAGTTGAGGTAGAGCCTTGCGAGAAGCGTGTAGGCCGCGCCTTGCGATGCTTCGCCGTAGGGGCAGTCGGCTTTTGTTGCGAGCTGGCCCACGCAGTCGTTGAGCTCGCTCTCGATGTAGCTGAACGTGTCGGCAGGCTTGTAGCACGGCGGCGTGAAGCTGCCCACGGGGTCGTTCTCGGTGACAAACGGGATGTTGCGGTAGAGGTCGAGCGCGTAGTAGTAGAACAGTGCGCGCATGAACCGTGCTTCGGCCTGGTAGCGGCGCATCTTTTTCTGTCCGCTTTCGTCAAACGATGCAATCTTTGTATCGGTGCAGTTGCGCAGGAACTCGTTGCAGAGCGAGATGTTGTAGTAGATGCGGTAGTACATGTCGGACACCCATGTGTCGTTGGCGTCCCACTTGATGAACGACAGGTTGGTCATGTCGTCGCCCGTGAGCCATGTGTAGGCCATCTCGTCGGTGGGTGCTTCCTGCAGGTTGAGAAGCGTGCGCATGAAGTTTTCGTTGTGGTTGCTCGAATAGTCAACGCCCGAACTTGTCTGCCCGGTGGCGGTCATCGAGGCGTAGATTTTGCCGAGCACGGCCTCGAAATTCTCAATGCTTGTGTAAACCTGCTTTGATGTTGTCTCGGTGTGGGGATATTGGTCGAGGTCGCCGGTGCACGAAGTGCCGAGCGTCATGGCCGTGGCAGCGAGACAACTTATGATGATGTGTTTTGCGTTCATTTCTTTCTTCGTTTAATTGTAAGATATGCTTTGGTTGGCGTCTGCCGTTGTCAGAACTGCAGGCCGATGCTCAGTGTGTAGGTTCTCGGGCGCGGATAGAGGCTGCTGTCAACTCCGTTGGGCACCTCGGGGTCGGGTCCGGAGTAGTTTGTTATGCAGAACACGTTCTGCACCATTGCCGAAAGCGACAGAGAGCACCACCGTGTGATTTTGCCGAAGTTGTAGCTCAGGTTTATGTTGTCGAGTTTCAGGAACGAACCGTTTTCCACATAGTAGTCGGAAAGGTATTGGCGCGTCTGGAATCCGGTCTTGAGATAAGAGCGGTTGAGATTGTTGAGCTGCAGTCCGTTGGCCCATGTCTCAAGCTCCCATGCTCCCGTGTTCATGGCAGTGGCATTATATACATAGTTGCCTATGTTGGCGCGGAAGCTCATGCCCAGTGTCAGTTGCTTGTAGCGGAGCGATGTTGAAAGGCCCATGATGTAGTCGGGCATAGGCGAATGGTAGCGGTAGCGGTCGTTGTCGTTTATCACTCCGTCGCCGTTGATGTCGGCGTAGGCGCCTTCAATGGGCTTGCCCGAACGGTCGTAGAGCTGGTGGTAGACATAGAACATGTTGGGCGTGTAGCCCTCGGTGAGCACCTGTATCTGGTTGTTGTCCTTCACGGTGGGGCCGACGAGCATGTTGGTCTTCTCGTCGCTCTTCACCTTAGAGAGGTTTTTCACGGTCATTTTCTGCCAAGTGAAGTTGTAGCTCAGGTTCCATTCCCAGTCTTTTGTCTGTATTGGGGTGGCGTTGAGCGTCACCTCGATGCCGTGGCTGTCCACGTTGCCCACGTTGGTCGTGATGTTTTTGGCAAACTGTGTACCGGCAGCGGCAGGGATTGTTGCAATGAGGTCTTTGGTTTTTCGTGTGTAGAAATCGAACGATCCCGACAGACGGTTGTTGAGGAAACCGAAATCGAAGCCGTAGTTCCATGCCGAAGTGGTTTCCCATTTAAGGTTTGAAACGTAAGCCTCGGGGCGGTAGGTATTTATCCACGTGCCGTTTATCATGGCTTCGGCGCCCTTGGCACTGTAAGTGTAGACGGGCAGATAGTTGTAGTTGCCGTTCACCTCCTGCTGGCCGGTGACACCATAGCTTGCCCTCAGCTTGAGGTTGCTCACCACTTTGTTGTCTTTGAGGAAACTCTCCTGGCTGACAGTCCACCCGAGTCCCACTGAGGGGAACGTGCCCCATCGGTAGTCTTTGCCGAAACGCGAGCTGCCGTCGCGGCGCAGTGTGGCGGTGAGCAGGTAGCGTCCGTCGTAGGAGTAGTTCACACGTCCGTAGTAGGATAGCAGCGTGTGGCGGTAGTCTTCGGCCTTGTAGGTTTTCAGTTCGCTGCCGGCCACGTTGTATTCCACTGTTGCGGGTGTGGTGGTCTTCCAGTATTGCCAGTCGTAGCCCACCGTTGCGTCTACATTGCTCTTTATTGCATCGAAATATTTTCCGTAGTTGGCATAGATCGTGAAGAGCTCGTTCGATTTCTTCTGCGGGCCATATTTGTAGTCGAAACCGCCGTCGTTGTAGTTTGATGCGGCACATTCGGGAATGTAGGTCTTGCCGTTGCCCTGCGCGATGTCGGTTCCGAGGGTGGCGTGCAGTTTCAGTTCGGGCAGGAAATGCAGCTTGTAGTCGATGTCGAAGTTGCCTATAAAGCGTTTCACGGTACTCGTTGCGTCGTATTGGTCGATAAGTCCGCGGGGGTTGCGCTGGCCTGCCGACGTGTTGATGGGCTTGCCGTTGGCGTCGAGCGACTCGGTGTAACCGCCGTAGATGTCGCTTCCTGAGCGCACGGGCAGGGTGGGGTTGAATGTAGCGGCGGCCCAGATGGCCGAGCCGTTGTTGAACTGGTTGTTTGAAATTGAGCCTTTGGCGTTGAGAGTGAGCTTCAGATGGTCGGCGAAGAAGCTCGGACTGAGCACGATGTTGCCCGTAAACCGTTCGGAATTGTCTTTGCGTATGATACCGTTCTGGTTGGAGTAGCCCACCGATGCGCGGAAGGGCAGACCTTTTACAATCTTTCCTGACACCGACAGGTTGTTGTCGGTGGAGAAGGCAGTGCGGTAGACTTGGTCATACCAGTCGGTGTTGGCCGTGCCGAGCAATGCTTTCTGGGCATCGGTGCCGTGCGCGTTGATAAGCGAGCGGAACTCGTCGGCGCCGAGAATGTCAACCATGTCGGCGCGTGTCTGCAAGGTGTTTGTCGTGGTGAATTGTATTGAAGGCTTTGAATCGGAACCTTTTTTCGTGGTGATGAGTATCACGCCGTTCGACGCGCGCGAACCGTATATGGCTGTGGATGCAGCGTCTTTGAGCACTGTCATCGACTCAATGTCCTGCGGGTTAATCATGCTCAGGAAGTTGTTGTCGGCTCCTGCGATGCCGCCAAGCTCCAAAGGCACGCCGTCGACAACTATCAACGGGTCGTTGGAGGCGTTGAGCGATGCACCGCCGCGCACGCGGATTGTGCTTCCGGAAGTTGTTGAACCTGAGTTGGACATTATCTGCACGCCCGACACTTTGCCGTTGATGAGCTGTTCGGGCGACGATATTGAACCTTTGTTGAAGTCTTTGGCCTTGACCGTGGAGACGCTTCCGGTGAGGTCGCTCTTGCGTGCCGTGCCGTAGCCCACGACCACTACCTCGCCAATCTGCTTGTCGTCGGATTCAAGACCGATGTTGAGCACGTCGCCTTTAACGGCCACTTTCTTGCTTGTGTAGCCTATGTAGGTCACGGTTATTTGTTTGGTTTGTTGCGGAACACTGATTTGGTAGTTGCCGTCGATGTCGGTCACTGCGCCCACTTTGCCTCCTTCGGTCATGATGGAAGCTCCCATGAGCGGCTCGTTGGTGTTGGCGTCGGTCACACATCCCTTTATAATGCGGTTCTGTGCCGATGCCGACAGGTTGAATGCTGTAATCATGCAGAAGAGCAAGAGCAGGATCTTGCCTCTGATGTGGCTTTTTGAAGTTACATTCATGTCGTTTTAATTTAGGTGAATTTGGTTTCTTTATACAGTAAATTGAAATGTCTGTCGTTTGTGCCGCCGCAGCGGCAACGCGGTCGTAAGGCTTGAAGGTTTGAAGCGGTAATGTGCGCCTGAATGTAAAGCGGCGCATAATCTTGGTTGCAAAATTATGTAGCTTGATATAAATCAAGATTTACATTCTGGACAAATGGCAAAACAAATCGGACATTCATGGCTTGAAATGCCTCTGTATTGGCCACTTTGGCAAATTTGTCTTGTGCCGGAAACAAATCGGACATCGGCAGTCAAGGCATTAACGGCAATGAGGCAATGCCTCGCCGGAGCGTTTATGGCATTGCCTCAATGGCTTGATAAAAATGGAAAGAAAGGGTTACACGGCCTCGGTGTCGGCCCGTGGAATTACTGTACATAGCTTCATCACGTCGTCTTCAAACGTTTCGCGGCATAGAGCCTTGTTCTTGAATGCCGACCGGTAGTTGTATATTGTGCGCGGAGTGTAGAACAACAGGGCCGCAATCTCGCTGCTTTCCTTTACTCCGAGCCTTATCAGGGCGAAGATGCGGAGCTCGGTGGTGAGACATCCGGCGTGTTGCAGCACCACCTGCTCGTCGGGTTTGAGCAATGTGTTGAACTCGGTTACAAACGAGGGATAAAGGTCGAGAAACGCAGCATCAAACCGCACCATGAACGTTGATGCGTCTTCCTCAGACAGACGTGACGACGATGTGCGGTTGAGAAGATCGTTCACCTGCCCGGCCTTTATCTTGCGGCGCACGAGAATCTCGAATTTCCCGAGGCGATCGATGAATTTTGCGCACAGGTCGATGTAGAGTTTGGCGAGCCGCTCGCGCCGCTTGTCGGTGTCTACAAGCCGCTGGTTGAGGCTGTTCAGGGTGTCGTTGAGCTCTGAAAGCTGCATGTTGCGCTCCGAAAGTTCGCGGCGGTGCCAGTGCAACTGGCGGTTTTTGGCGCGGTAGGAGAAGAGAAGCACCACCACACTTGCGAACAATACCGATATGCAGCATATCGTTGCGAGCATGATGCGGTTTTGTCGTGTCGTCTTTTCGCGGTATTTCTTTACGATGACGGGCAATTTCTGCGAAATTTCAAGTATGCGCAGGCGGTTGTTGTAGCTTTTCGCGTCGTCCATTGCGAAGTTGATGTAACGTTCGGCACGCTGAATGTCGCCGTCGCCTTTTTGGTAAAGAAACATGGCATAGTCTTGCATTGCAATGTTTTCACGCGTGCAGTTGAGCAAATCGCTTATGCATGCGAGCTGCGTGTAGTGCTCGTATTTGTCGGCATCATTGCATGCCTTGTAGTGGTTGGCTATGGCAAATGTCGCCATGGCATACCATCTCGAAGCTACGGGCATGCTTTTCATCACGCTGAAATAGTGCTTCAGCGCGAGCCGGCTGTTGTGGACACCGTGTGTGTAATACTCTCCCTGGAAGAAATCGTAAAGTTTGTCGCCTTTGTGCAGCATGCCCACGGCTTGCCGCAGATAGCTTACCGCAAGTTTGCGGTAGCGTGGCGCGTAGTTGTTGTCGTGGCAGTAATCAGACAAATACATGTACAGATAATAATGTGCAGTGGCGTAGTCGAAACGCAACGAAGCGTCGATCGATGCCTGGTCGATTTCTCCGAGCAGTGCAATGGACTCGTGGTAGAACCCGCCGATAGACAGTAATGAGGCTTTTTCTATGCGGTATTTGTCGTGCAGGCGGGCATTGCCGGTGCGGCAGGCAAGGTTGATGGCCTTGTCGATATATACAATGGCCGAGTCGAACTGGTAGATGTAATATTCGTCATACAGTTTCTCGTAGGCCGACAGAAGTGCAAGCGGTTGCTTTTCTTTTGCCGCAATGCTCTTGTAAGTGTCAATGCGCGTTTCTTTTCTGGCATACAGTTCGCCTACATTGTCGATGATGCTGTCGAGCCGTTGTGCCAAGTCGCGTGTCTTGGCAGTTGCCGTAATTGATGCAAACAGCATTATGATTATGTGCAGAAACAGTGTCTTCATATATCGAGAATTCGTTTGTCGGGTTGTGACTATGGCAAAGTTACTGCTTTTCGGTGAAATATTGCAGTGTACTTAAACGTTTTTTATTGCTTGCATAAACCATTGTTTTACATTGATATAACTATTCATCAGAAACGACCGATGTACTTACCGGTTACTTTCAACGACAATTGTCGGTTTAAATGCATATCTTTGCAACCGAAACAAAGTAAAGCCTAAAAACCGAAGAAATCATTGGCAAAGACCAATCAATGCAGACATTCATGCAAATGACAAAATAATTAAAAACCAACAGAATTATGAAAACACTGCTCCTGGCAACTGTTCTCGCATCGGCAGCTATTTTCGCCGACGCACAGACAGTGACATCGCCCAACGGAAATGTAGCCGTTAAGTTCTCACTGCAAGACGGACGGCCTACCTATGAAATGAGTTACAAACACCGCGACGTGGTGCGTCCGTCGCATCTTGGTCTTGAACTCGCCAAAGAAAAGCACGCGAGCAACGGCATGGACGAGCAGGACTTGATGGACGGATTCGTTGTAAAGGACACGAAGACATCGACCTTCGATGAAACGTGGAAACCGGTGTGGGGCGAAACAGCCACAATACGCAATCACTACAACGAACTTGCCGTGACACTCTCGCAGCCGTCGATGAGCCGCGACATCGTGATACGTTTCCGGGTGTACGACGATGGCATGGGATTGCGCTATGAGTTTCCGCAGCAAGACAAGCTGAATTATTTTGTTGTGAAGGAAGAACACACACAGTTTGCAATGACCGGCGACCACACCGCCTACTGGCTTCCGGGCGACTATGACACTCAGGAGTATGAAACGGTTATATCGCGCATGAGCGAGATACGCTCGAAAATGAAGGATGCGATAACTCCCAACTCTTCGCAGACGCCGTTCTCGCCCACCGGAGTGCAGACATCGCTGCAGCTGAAGACGCAAGACGGGCTATACATTAATATACATGAGGCCGCATGCGTAAACTATCCCACGATGCATCTCAACCTCGACGACAAAAACATGGTGTTTGAATCGTGGCTCACACCCGATGCCACCGGCATGAAAGGATATGTGCAGACACCGTTCAACACGCCTTGGCGCACGGTGATTGTAAGCGACGATGCACGCGACATGCTTGCTTCCAACCTCATTCTCAACCTCAACGAACCCTGCAAGATTGAAGACACGTCGTGGATTCATCCCGTGAAATATTGCGGAGTGTGGTGGGAAATGATTGCAGGCGGCAGACAGTGGAGCTACACCTTCGACTTGCCTTCGGTGCACATCGAGAGCCTCGACTACTCTAAATGTCACCCCCACGGGCAGCACGCGGCCAACACTGCCAACGTGAAGCGCTATATCGACTTCGCAGCAAAGAACGGTCTCGACGAGGTGCTTGTTGAAGGATGGAACATAGGATGGGAAGACTGGGCCGGACATTACAAGGATTATGTGTTTGATTTCCTTACTCCTTATCCCGATTTCGACCTCAAAGGTCTTAACGACTATGCTCATTCAAAGGGCGTGCGCCTCTTGATGCACCACGAAACAAGCGGTTCTACAATCAATTACGAGCGGCATCTCGAAGCAGCCTTCTCGTTGATGAACAAGTATGGCTATGATGCCGTGAAGAGCGGATATGTAGGCGACATCATACCCAGGGGCGACTACCACTACTCGCAGTCGAGCAACAACCACTATCTGTACTGCATAAAGGAAGCTGCCAAGCACCACATCATGGTCAACGCCCACGAGGCTTCGCGTCCTACCGGCCTTTGCCGCACATGGCCCAACCTCGTTGGCAACGAGAGCGCACGCGGCGGTGAGTATGAAGCATTTGGCGGTAGCGAGCCTTACCACACCGTTATCCTGCCGTTCACCCGCTTGCAGGGCGGCCCGATGGACTACACTCCGGGCATATTCGTGACAAAACTCAGCGAATGGTGCGACAACAAGTCGTTCGTGCACACCACGCTTTGCGGTCAGCTCGCGCTATATCTCACCATGTACAGTCCGTTGCAGATGGCTGCCGACCTTCCCGAAAACTACGAGAAATACGACGATGCCTTCCAATTCATACGCGATGTGGCCGTTGACTGGGACGACTCGCGCTATCTCGAAGCCGAACCTGCAAAATACATCACCGTGGCCCGCAAGGCAAAAGGCACCGACAACTGGTTTGTGGGCGGCAAGTGCGATGCCGACGGCCATAAGAGCACCGTGCGCCTCGACTTCCTCGACAAGGGACGCAAATATGAATGCACCATCTATCAGGATGCCAAGAATGCTGATTATGAGCGCAATCCGTCGGCTTATGTGATAACAAAGAAAACCGTGAAGCGCGGCGATGTGCTCAACATAACACAGGCCCGCGGCGGCGGCTTCGCCGTTTCGCTCATGGCAAAATAACACGGCAACTATGCACCGTGCATAGGTTGCGTCGCAGTGACGTGACAAAGGAAAATTGATTTGCCTCCGGCTGGACATCTGTTCAGCCGGAGGTTTTTTGTATGGGTGTGTTTGCAAGGCGTGAAACGATTCCGATATTCGCGCCCTTATGCCTGCTTCCGTCATTTAAAACCTTGGCGGTTGGTGGGCGCAAACGGCCTTTTTCTGATGAAAACAAGCCTTTGTTTTGTAGGCGACACGATATTTTCATTAACTTTGTAAGCGTGACACCTTACAAAAATATCATCAACATGAAATCATACATCCGCATAATTCTCCTGCTGTGTGCCCTCATTGCGGCACGCGTTGACGCGTCGGCATCAGTCGCGCGGTTTGGCAACATGCGTGTTGACGGGGCTTCTACCGTGTGCAGCATAATGCAAGACCGGGAGGGAATGATGTGGATAGGCACCGACCACGGGCTTTATTCCTACGACGGCTACCGCATGGTGCCAAGGTTCGGGCAAGGATCTGCGCAGAATGTGCGCATATATTCAATGTGTGTCGTTGACGACATTATATATATGGGCACCGACAACGGACTGCTCATCTACGACATAAGCCGTGCCGACTATTTGCCTTCGCCGTCGGAAAAGTTGAGCGAAGTGCGCTCCATTGCCTGCTGGAAAGGTAGCGTGTGGCTCGGCACCGAGCGCGGACTCTACCGCCTCTCACCTTCAAATCGCGATGCAAAACTCGTTGACAGCCGTTGCCGCAATGTCTACTCGCTGCTCCCCGCAGACCGCCGGTTGCTTGTAGGCACGATAGACGGATTGTCTGAAATGTCGGCCGACGGGCGCGTTAAGAGCGTGCCGATGCCCGGCAATGGCAAAATGCTCGTGAATGCCCTGCATGCCGACCGGCATTCCGGCTGCGTGTGGGTGGGTGCCGAAGGGGCGATGTATCGCTACGACGGTTTAAAACTAAGCCCCGTTGCCGCGCTTGCAGGCAATTCGGTGAAGGCGTTTGCGGTGCTCGGCGGCAAGGTGTATGCCGGCACCGACAACGGACTGTATGCCTGCGACACCATGACGCATGCCGTGCTGCACTACACACACGACTCCCGTGAGCCGCGATCAATAGCCAACAATATCGTGTGGACACTCTTTGCCGACCGATGGGGCAACCTCTGGGCCGGCACCGACCAGGGCCTGTCGCTCCTGTCGGGGCATCCGCAATATGCCAATGTCCCCCTTGCCGACATTACGGCAAGCGGCGACGGCAACTGCCTGCATGCAATATTCCGCGATGGCGGCGGCACACTGTGGCTTGGCGGCACCAATGGCCTGATAGCATGCCGCGACAATGTGGTGGGCAGCGACGGCACGCCGTCGGCCGTGAGGTGGTATAGGCAGAACTCAACGGCCAACACTCTGTCGCACAACCGTGTGCGACGTATCGTCAACGATGCCGAAGGACGGCTGCTCGTGTGCACCGACCACGGCATAAACATATACAACCCAGCTTCGCAGCAGTTCACCAATGTGATTGTTACCGACCGCACCGGAAAGTTCTCAACGGCTTGGGCCTACGACATAGTAGACGACCGACGGGGACACTACTGGATTGCTTCCTACATGGGCGGCGTGTTTATGGTGGCAAAGCAGCGCATGCTTGCCGCCAAGGGAACACTCGTGGCCGACCGGCATATAGCTGCCGGACTGCAAGGACTGCACGTGTGGCAACTTGCTGTCGATGCCCAACACCGCGTGTGGGCAAGCATGTACGACAACGGACTCGACTGCATCGACACGCGCACAATGCGTGTGATCCATGCAATAGACCGAAAAACGCATGTCAACTATGTCATTGCCGACAGCAAGGGACGCATCTGGGCTGCAACCGACAATGCCGTGCACTGTTTCGGCACGACTGCGGCCGACAACTTTACGGTGTCAACCGGAACGGGAAACAGCGGCGGACTCTCGATGCTTGCCGAGGTTGAAGGCAAGATATGGGCTTTTGCCGGGCGGCAGTGCTGTGTGATCGACCGGCGCGGCGCGGTGTCGCGCTTCGCCGTGAGCGGCATCGTTCCGCTCGCCGTGTGGTATGACCGCGCCACACACCGGGTGGTGCTTGGCGGCAACGATGCCGTTATGACCTTGTCGCCACGCTGTGCCGACGGTTCGCGCAAGTATGGCAGGCTCATGCTCTCGGCAATGGCTGTCGATGGCAAACCCTTTGTGCCCGACGGCGGCAATGCCGCCATGCAGACGGGCATCACTCTCACACACCGGCAGAACAACGTTTCTTTCATGTTCACCGATTTTCCCATGGCGGGCAACCTGCCGTGCGTATATTCATATAAGCTCGATGGCGTTGACCGATCATGGCAGTATGTCGATGGCGAGCGCATGGAGATAAGCTACAACTCGTTGCCCCCCGGCAATTACAAACTTATGGTGCGTGCCGTGGGAGGCGACGGACAACCCGTGGCCGACGGCTTCGAACTTGCCGTGAAGGTGCTGCCTCCGTGGTATCTTTCTGCATGGATGCGCCTGGTTTATGTCCTGCTTGCCGGAGCGTTGCTGTGGTGGGCGGTGAATTTCTACATGATGCGCCGCAACCTGCGTGCTGAGCGTGAGGCCCGACAACGCGTCATGCAGCAGTCGGCTGCACGCTCGGCATTCTTCGACAATCTCTCGCGCCAGCTAAAGACTCCGCTCGGCCGCATGTTCTCCACGGTGTTGTCGATGCTCGGCAAGACTGCCGACACGGCCGCTGCGCAGCGGCTTGAACTCGTGAGGCACGACCTCGTGGCAATGAACCGCCTCATTGGCGAGTGTCTCGACATGCGCGGCGTTGACGACGGCGAACACCATGCCGACGGCTCGGCACGCATCGATATTGTTGACTTCTGCCGGCGTGCCGTTGCCGATGCGCGATCGCTTTACGGCCGCAAGGCCGAATTCGTGTTCCACACCGATGTGCCATCGGCCGCAGTCGATGCCGACATCGTGCGTATGCAGACCGTTTTTGAACGGCTCTTGGGCTGCGCTGCCGACAGCGCATCATATGCCGCAGCCGATGCCGACACCCGGGTGCATGTGGAAATAGGCGCTTCCGACCGGCACACGGCGGTTTCGTTCCGCATTCCGGGCTTGTCGGTTGGCGATGCCGAACTCCCGCTCGTCTTCAACCGCTACTTCTCTGCCGACAAAGTCGGCGGCAACACTGTCGGCGGCTTCAATGTCTTGGCCGACCTTAAAGACATGGCCGACGCGCAAGGCGCCACCGTTTCGGCATCCAACGACGGCACGTCGCTGACAGTGTCGCTCATGTTTGCGGCAACATCAGCGCCTGCCCGCGGCACATCGGCCACGGCATCCGCTCACGGCACGCCTCCGCCGCCCGCGGCTGAAAGCCAGGATGCGCGCCTGCTCGCAAAAATCACGGGTGCAGTTGAGGCTCACATTGCCGATTCCGACTTCAATGTTACACGCCTGCAGGAAACGCTCGGCCTGGGATCTAAACTCCTCTACCGCAAGGTGAAGCAGATGACAGGCAAGACTCCCGTGGAGTTTATCAGGCACATACGCATGCAACGTGCCGCGATGCTGCTGCGCGAGGGCAAATTCTCGGTGTCGGAGGTAATGTATATGGTGGGTTATTCCAACTCGAGCTATTTCTCCAAGTGCTTCCAGAAAGCCTACGGAATAACTCCGGCCGACTATTCCCGCAAGTCGTCGGCAGCTTTGCAGTGACCTGCCGCAGACGCTGCACGCGCGTGTGGCGTCTGATGCACGCATGTGCCCCGTGCGGTGCATGAGCGTGGCGCGGCCGCCGCACGGTGCAGAAATGAATTTCGTGGCGTTGGCATGCAGATATAGTAGGTTGACAAAAAAACTTAATTTATTGAAGTTTTTTGGGCAGTATTTTATATGTTTGTAATTTTGTGAAAAATAAAAGGCATTTTGTCCGGTGAATGACAGGTTTGTGGCTGCCGTTTCAGGGCTGTGCCGCCAAAGGTCGTGCAACAAGTCTTTTATATGCCAAAGATGATAAAAAACAACACAAAGGAAGTATTCATCTATCTCTCTTTCTGGATTGTGATGTACACCGCTCCGCTGCTCAGCCTCTACATGCGTATGATGGGCGACTCGCGGTTGACCTTCGACTGGACAGAGATAGGCAGCGCGTGGGCCTACATGTCGATAATGCTCGCCCTCTTTGTTGTGCACAACCATTTTGTTGCACCTATACTTGTGCGACGCCGCAAGAACATTACCTATGTGTCGCTCTTCGTCTTGCTCATAGCAGTGTTCACTGCCGCACAGTATGTGTGCCGTCCCAAGACCATGGGACACCATGGGCACAGACGCCCGCCACGCGAGATTCGTCGCGATATGGTGTGCGATGGCTCTGACAAGGATTGCGCACATTGCCGCAAAGTGATGCTTGACAAGAAAGAACGCAAGTCTCGGCCCCAGCCGCGCCGACTGGCTGGCGACGACCAGGACTTCCGTCCTGAAATACCGTTGCTCAATTTCGGACCGCTCGAACTGATGTCGGCGTTGTGCGGGGTGTTGCTCCTCGGCATGAACCTCGGCGTGAAATTCTATTTCAAGTCGGAGAAAGACACCGAGAAAATGCGCCTTCTGGAGAAGCAGAACCTTGAACAGAACTTGAAATACTTGAAGTATCAGGTTAACCCGCATTTCTTCATGAACACGCTCAACAACATACATGCGCTCGTTGACATCGACCCTGAACGTGCCAAGACATCGATAGTGGAGCTGTCGAAAATGATGCGCTACATATTGTATGAAGGCAACAACAAGCTCATTCCGCTGCCGCGCGAGGTGCAGTTTCTGCGCAACTATGTCATGCTGATGCGCCTGCGCTATCCCAAGAAAGTGGCCATAAGCATTGACGCACCCGAAACGGTGCCCGACAAGATGCTGCCGCCGCTGCTGCTCATCATATTCGTTGAAAACTCTTTCAAGCACGGCATAAGCTACCGCAACGCGTCGTTTGTGGACATAAGCATAAAGGTGGACGGCGATTTCGTGGAGTTCCGTTGCCGCAACAGCAAGAACTCGCATGGCGACGACGAACACGGCGGGGTGGGGCTTGCCAATGTGAAGAAACGGCTCGAACTGCTCTTCGGCGAGAATTACACGCTCACCATCAACGACGGCGAAACCGAATACAACGTGTTCCTGCGCATTCCGCTCGCGCCGCCGGCTGCGGGAGGCGACAACGGTTGAGCGGTTGGGTGCTGAAAACAAAAAAAAGATATTACCATGAT
>CAVDJG010000008.1:0-19407 GCA_963609005.1 Acidaminococcaceae bacterium | reverse complement strand
TATGTTGCGCCCTTGCAGGGCTTGTGTGCTCAAACTTATTGTTTGCGATGTTTTTTACCGGAAATCAATAATAAAAAGCGTAGGGGCGTGCCCCTACGCTATATCGGGCGTATCTACGTGAATGGCCTACTTCGTAATCGATATGCCCATGGAACTCCCGCTACTGTCGCGCTTGCGGCTCTCCTTGGCGTCGAAGCGGTAGCTGAATTTCAGCATGGCATAGTGGTGAATGTAGTCGTAAGAAGATTCCGACCGCTGATACGACGTGTAATTGCTGTGATAGAAGATGTCTTTATTGAATATGTCGTCAACATACAGGCTCAGGCGGCACTTGTTTTTGTTGAAACGATAGGTTACTGACGCATTAGTCAATATGCGGTGCCCGTTCATGTCGGCAGTGAGATAGCCCGATCGGAAGAGGTCGTTCACGTCGAAATCAAAGACGAATGATCCCAATTCCATGTTGCCCCTTATGCCAAGACTGTTGCTGAACGGATGGGAGTTGTAGGATGTGGCATCGTAACGGTATCTGTTCCAGTTGATCCGGCTGTAGAGTGTCAGCCGAAGTTTCTCTACCTCGTAAGACAAATCCAGTTGATTGGTTATTCCAAGTTGCTTCTGGTGGTTGAGTGCGGCATCTGAATTGTCGTTGTCGAGCACTGTAAGGAAACCGTAAGACTGCGATGTGGTGAAGCCAAACTTGTTCATAATACGGAAATCGGCACCGAAGCCCTGGTCGTAGTTGAGGTCGATTTTCCATTCGTCGCCGCCTTTCACGTTCTTCGGGGTAGTGGTGTAGACGCCTGATTGCGAGTTGTAGCGGTAGAGCGTGGACAACGGGTTGATGTATTTGTTGTACGTCGCGATCAGTCCGAGAACAATCTGTTTGCGTAGCCACATGCGGTGGTAGCCCAATGTGGTGGTGTGGCTGTGCGTGTTGCCGAGCCGCGGGTTTCCCGTGTTTATGGTCATCGGGTCGGTGGTGTCGCGGAAACCGAAGGTATTGGTGAGTTGTGGCACGGTGGTGTTGTAGGCAAACGAGAGGTCCATGTTGCGCACACGGCTCATTTTCCACTTCAAGAACAGCGAGGGAGTGTAGGTTTGTGTGTTGCGCACGGTGGCGGTGTCGAGCTGCCCATAGCGGTAGATGGCATCCTCGCGGTTTACCACCCACTTGAATTTAGGCATAATCATGAGTTTCTTTGTGGGCGATATGGTGCTCTTCAGCGATAGAAGGTTGCTCCAACTGTGCACTTTGGTGTCGTTGAGGTTGTCGTAGTCGGGCGTGGTGGGCGAATTGCCGTTGACTCGAGCTTCGTCGGTGTCGGCAAAGACATTGCGCTGCGTGCGGTAGCGGCGGTAGGTGATGTTGTCGCTCAGGTTGAGATAGAATTTCTTTGAAAACCAGTAGTCGAACGTTGCACCGAGCGTAGACCGCAGGTCGTGGTTCTTGTTGCCGAAATGCTGCCATTGGTTTTCATTGTGTTTCTCGCGCAGATATTCGAGTGCGCGGTGGTTGTAGGTGTCGGTGTTTTCACCGCTTGCCTGCGTGTTGCCGCTCACTTCGACAGAACCTTTCTTGCCCATGTAGTGTTTCCACGAATAGTCGATTGAGATCGCGCGGTTTTGCCCGTCGTAGGTGTTGTAGTTGCGGTTGCGTGTGATGAGGTGTTCGTAGAGTGCATCGCCGGGCTTGGCGTTCATGATTGAGGCGAGCGAATGATATTCAAACTGGTCGGGCTCGTAGCTGTATGAAGCGTTTTCCACTTCTTTCCTTCCGCGTGTTTTTTCGTAAAAGGCATTGGCCTCGATGCTGATGCTGTTGATTGAGTCGGCATAGGCAAATAGGTTGGCCCACATTTGCGGTTTGAGTTTGTGGTCGTAGTTGTGGTCTTTTGACAGGCTGAAGGTGCGGTCTTGGCCCGGGAAGAACGTCTCGGTAGACGAACTGTTTGTGCCCCATCCGTCGCTGTGGCCTAAGTTGGCGCTTATGTCGAAGCTGTTGTTACTGAGGCGTTCGGCCCCTTTGGTCTGCCAGTTGTGCTGATAGTTGTACGATCCGTTTTGGCTTCTGCCGTCGTTGTCCACGTTGCGGTTCATCTGTCTGCGCATTGTGCGCTCCACATATAGGTTGGCATTGTTGGCCTGCGCATACACCAGTTGCGGGTCGTGGTCGCTAAGTCGGCTTGCGTTCAGGTCGAACAGATAGCGTTTCTCGGTTTGATAGGCGGCACTGGCCTCGCCATACCACTTGTCGAGAAATCCCGGTTTTACCTCGATGTCGAGCACATTGTCTTCTTCGCCGTCGTCGTTGCCCGTGTGCCGTGCCAACTCCGACTTGCGGTCATACAGTTTTATCTTGTTTGCCACCTCGGCCGGCAACTGCCCCACGATGTTGTCTCCGCCGAAAAGGTTCTTTCCGTTCATCATCAGTCGTATGGGCTTGTTTTTCCAGTAGAGCTTTCCGTCGCGGTTTTCCACGCCCGGCAGCTTCTTTATTAGTTCATCTAGCCGCGCCCCATCTTTCAGTTTGAATGCCTCGGGATTAAACACAATGGTGTCGCCCGACATGGTGATGCGCGGCACGCTGGCCGTGACCTCCACCTCGCGCAGCATCAGTGCGGTGGGCTGCAGCTTCACGGTGCCGAGGTCGATGGTGTCGTTCACGTTATCACCGTATGAATAGTCAACCTTGCGGCAGTTCTTGTAGCCAATCATGCTGAATGTGAAAAGTATGCGGCCCTCCCATGCACTTGAAATGATGAAGCATCCAGTGCTGTCGGCATTGGCACTCGATGTCATGCTCCACCCCGGTCTTGGGTTTACTTCGCTGCCTATGCTTGCATTGGCCAAAGGCTCGCCCGTTTCGGCATTCACCAGTTTTCCCTTGAACCAGTCGGCGTGGCAAACCGCGACATTGGCCAAACAGAGAAATGCAAGAAGAAGTGATTTTGCAAGAACGTGTTTCATATCATATTCGTTTAAAAAGCAGGATGCGCTCCGGCGAAGCGTGCAAGCAGGCCTTGGCGTTGCGTATTCGGTTTGCACTGTTTTGGTTGGTGAAAGCAAAATTACACATTTATGTGATATAAAGCAAACTTTTGCTTTTTTTTTCGGAAACTACAATACAACATGACTATATGCAGAGCAGGCGATGTGGCGGCATTTGCCGTAGGCTGATGTAGCATTGCCTTAAAAACATGGCATAGCGCGCAATAATCGGACAAAAATGTTTAACTTTGCCTTCGGGCGGTTGTTGCATGGCCGCCTTCACCATGCCGTAAGGCTCAAAACCAAATAGATTATGACAAAACCAATAGTTATGGCGGCACTTGCCGTTGCCACTTTATGGATGCCGGCAACCGAACCGGCAGTGTCGGCAGCCGCAAGAATGTCGGCAGCGCGCGGTGCTGCGCAACGCGTTTCGGTGAGCGACACGCGCAACGGCAGCCTCACCGAACTGTTCAGGCAGGGCGGCAAGAACACCACCTATATAATATCCTATGCCCACGACCTATCGAAAACAGGCGGAACACTCACCGTTCCCGAGGGATGCAACCTCGTGTTTGTGGGCAAAGGCAACATCAGGCGCGGCACAGTGACACTGCGCGGCACGCGCCTCTCGGGCAATGTAGACATGAAAGGGTGCGTGCTTAAGGGCTCGGCAGCCAACAGTGTGCTGTATGCCGACTGGGTGTGCTTCGCCGACGGGAAAACCGATGACGCCAAATCGCTCAATAGTCTTGTGGCTTTGGGCAAACATGTGACGGTGCCCGAAGGGGTCTACCGCATGGCCACTCCGCTTTTTGTGGCACAGTCCGACTTCACTCTCGATGGATCGGGCAAGGCGGTGCTGCAGAACACAAGCGACCCCTACACGGCCAAGGCCATACTTTCTGTCGGCCCACAGAAAGATTCCGACAAGCAGATAAGCAATGTTAAAATCACTGGTTTGACTTTTGAAATGCCCGGAACAGCCGACTTCAACCTTCCGGCACAGAAAGACAAGCACGCTTTTGAGCACACGCACGCCATTGAAATGTTCGGCACCGACAATGCCGAGATAAGCAACTGCACGATAGGTCCGCTTTACGGCGACGGCATCTACCTCGGACTGTTCGACAACAGCACCGTGCTGCACAACACCAACGTCACGATAAAGGGCAACACCATAGACGGAAAGAACAAAGACTGCCGCAACGGAATAAGCATAATCGACGGAAGCGGCATAAGCATAACCTCCAACAACATCGTGAACACGTCGTGCCCAACAATGCCCGGAGCGATAGACGTAGAGCCAAACTACACGCGCAGCGTGATAAGCAACATCACAATAAGCGACAACTACATAAACCGCTGCCGTGGCGGAGTGGCTGCAATATCGGTAGTTATATCAGAAAAGGCGTGCCCGGCAAGCAACATAACGATAACGCGCAACACCATTGAGTTTGAAAACAACGCTGCAACGGCCAAGATGAAGAAAGTGAGAGAGTATGTGGGGTTCTATTTCAGACTCAAATCGACAACCAAGTCGAGCGGAATAAATGTGAGCAACAACTATGTGGCCAATGGAGTGCGGCCCTATCGCATCGACGAAACGGGCAACTCGCCTGCTGCCATAAAAATAAAGAACAACATTTTTGCCAACTGACGAAATGCGCCCTAACCTGTGGCAGGTTGTGAAAAAATGACTAACTTTGCATGGCTGCAACTGCAATGTGCTGCGTGGCGGCATAGGCACGTGCCGGTATTGCCGGGCGGTCAGGCCAAGAAATGCATGCTGCCAAAGCCAGGATGCAACAAAGAAAACGGAAACTGAAGATGAAAATACTTGTGACTGGAGCCGCAGGCTTCATAGGGTCGAAACTAATGTTCGAACTCGCACAACGCGGCGACACCGTGGTTGGTATAGACAATATAAACGATTACTACGACATCAGACTGAAATACGGGCGTCTGGCACAGTGCGGCTTTGATCAAAGCAAGGTTTCGCGCGAGGGCGCCGAAACGGTGAGTGCACTGTTTCCCAACTGTTCGTTTCTGCGAATGTCAATCTCCGACAAGGCCGCCGTTGATGATCTTTTCGGCCGTTGCCGCTTCGACAAGGTGATGAACCTTGCTGCACAGGCCGGAGTGCGCTACTCCATAACCAACCCTTATGCCTATCTCGATAGCAATCTCGTGGGCTTCCTCAACATTCTTGAGGCGTGCCGCAACTATGGAGTGAAGCATCTTGTGTTTGCTTCGTCAAGTTCGGTGTACGGTCTTTGCAGCGATGTGCCTTACGTTGAAACTACAAATGTAGACACTCCCGTAAGCCTTTACGCTGCTACAAAGAAAGGCAATGAACTCATGGCTCATGCTTACAGCAAGTTGTATGGCTTCGCAACCACCGGCTTGCGCTATTTCACTGTCTACGGTCCGTGGGGACGTCCCGACATGTCGCCCACGCTTTTTGCCAGTGCCATAGCCCAGGGCAAGCCCATTAAGGTGTTCAACAACGGCGACATGGTGCGCGACTTCACCTACATCGACGATATTGTTGACGGCACCATTCGGGTAATCGACTCTACACCCGATGCTTCGCTTTGCGACAACGGGGTGCCTTACCGCATATACAACATAGGATGTTCGCACCCGGTGAAGCTCATGGACTTCATAAACGAAATAGAGATTGCCATGGGACGGCAGGCTGTAAAGGAATTCTTGCCCATGCAGCCGGGCGATGTTTATCAGACCAATGCCGACACGACACGGCTTGAAACCGAGCTTGGCTACCACCCATCAACATCGCTACACGACGGCATAAGGCGCTTTGTGGAGTGGTATGCGTCGGAACTCAACCCCTTGCGTTAGGCCGTTAAAGCAACGGCAAGGCAAGGGGCGTGCCGTTGCAAAATGCCTATTTCTTCTTTGTTTCAACGATTTTTTTGCGTAGATTGCTTCCGTAGACAATCTTCACCAGTTTCACTGGCATAAGTCTGAACATCAACCGGCTTATGGGATAGATGTATTTTGGCGAGAACAATCCGTAGAGGCGGTGTACACCGCTCATGTAAATGCGGAACTCGTTCCATGCCTTTGCCCGGCTTCGCCGTTTGAACATGTCGTCGGCAAGACGGAAACGGAACGTGATGTCGGGCAGATTGGCAATCTTGTAGCCCGCGCAAATGGCGTCGAACCACAACGCTATGTCCTGACTTGTGCGGAAACGCTCGTCGTAGCGCAGCTTGCCGTTGCGGAACATCGACATGCGCATCATCACCGTAGGGTGGGCGAGGGGACTTGCCTTGTAAATGCTGCGCATCACCTCGCTGTGGGTGAGAGGGTAGCGGCGTATGTTGACGGCGGGATTTTTCGAGTTGAACTCCTGCATTGATCCGCCCACAACCGACACGTCGGGGTGGGCTTCAAGATAGGCTTCCTGCAATTCAAACCTTCGCG
Organism: Acidaminococcaceae bacterium; assembly: GCA_963609005.1. Taxonomy (GTDB): domain Bacteria; phylum Bacteroidota; class Bacteroidia; order Bacteroidales; family Bacteroidaceae; genus Prevotella. Next base: position 12,963 of record CAVDJG010000008.1, on the reverse strand, counting down.
GCATTGCAATGTCGTCGCTGTCCATGCGTGCTACAAGGTCTGACGTGACCTTTGTTATGCCCAGGTTGAGCGATTTCGTAAGGCCAAGATTTTGCTTGTTCTTGCATAGTGTGAGTCTGTCGCCCAGTTGCTGCGCCCATTTGTCTATCACATCCAGAAGTCCGTCGGTGAGCATTCCGTCTTCGACGAGCACTATTTGCTGCGGCTTCAATGTCTGCTGCGTCCATACGCTGGCAAGGGCTTCGTCGAGAAACTCGGGTTTCTCGTTTTTGTACACCGACATTAATACAGATATAGTCATTTCGTGCTTCCTTTCAAATTGTTGTTATAGTTTGCCTTCCGTTTTTACGTTCTTCTTGAAAATACCGTCGCAAATGCCCCGTGCTATGCCTTTGGCATAGCCGAGTCGTGGCTTTACAAAAAGCGGATAGTAGACGGCTTTTGCGGCATATTTTGCAAGATGCAGACGTTTCCACCACTGCGGCACATAGCTTCTGCGGCACAGCCAGATGTAGTTGCGGTATTGGTAGTAAATGCGGAATGCCGATGATATGGCCACATTGCGGTTGGCTATGTGGCGGTCGCCCTCGCCAAGATGATGTGTTATGGTGGCTTCTTCAACGATGAAGAAACTGTATCCCTTGGCATTGGCACGCCAACACAGTTCGTTGTCAACCCCGTCGATGAACAATGTTTCGTCGTATCCGCCCACATCGCGGAATGTTGACATGCGCATGAGCGACACCGAAGAGCGTATGTAGCTGCAACGGGTTGCATGCAAAGACTGGTTTTCGGCGTTTAAGGTGAGTGTTTCAAACTCTTTCGACTTTGAAGGGTAGGGCATTCCCGTCTCCTTGTTTATGGCGCGTGTGCCCACACCTCCCACTTTAATGCCCATTTTGAGCAATGCTTCATAGCCGCGGCGCAGCGTTACGGCAGTTTCTGCGTTGACGATGCTGTCCTGGTCGCTGAACAGAACATAGCCTACGCCGAGTTGGGCAAGCTTTCGCAGTCCGGCATTCTGTGCCGCCGCGATGCCTGTGTTGCGCATCATTGCCATGTAGGTGGTGTGTTCCATGTCGGCGAAATGTCTGCCGTTGTCCACCGGCGAGTTGTCCACCAGACACAGGCAGTCAACAGTCGCGCACAAAGTGTCCAGTGCGTGGCGCACCGTCGGTATGTCGGGATTGTAGAGCACCACTATGGCTCCGGTCTTTTTATTTGTTGCATTTGAACATTCCATCGTAAATTCCTTTCAGCATGAATTTCAGAATGCTGCGCCATCCCTTCACTAAAAACGGGAAATAGAGCATGCGCAGCATGTTTTTCGCCCCTCTGTTCACTTTCCATTGCACGGGCACGTATGCCTTGCGGCATAGCCACAGATGGTTGCGGTACTGATAGTAATAACGAAAAGGGGCCGATATTATTACGCGGTAGCCGTGCGGAAAGCGCAGTTCGCGCTCGCCCACCTTGTGCGGCAAGGTCACGTTGCAGGTTATTCCGCACACATAGCCCTCAGCTTCGGCGCGCCAGCAAAGTTCGAAATCGACGAAATCGATGAACAGGCGCGCGTCAAGCAAGCCCACGGCATACAGCTTTTCGGTAGAAGCGCAACTGCCCGAACTTATTATCTCGCGCTTGGCTATAAAACCATCTGCATCTTCGTGTTCGCCGTGCACCACCGAACGGTAAGCCTCACCGTTGGTCTTGTTTACCACACGCGGCCCGAGCAGAAACAATTTCGGGTTCTGATGGCCTATGCGGTCATACTCATTGGCAATGTCGTGCACATATTGTTCAGAGCATTCGCTGTCTTGGTCGAAGAACACTATGTGCGTGCAACCCTGAGCGGCAAGATATTCTATGCCACGGTTTTGCGCGTTGGCTATGCCCGTGTTTTCGTGCAAGGCAATGTGTTTCACGTTTCTGCCGCCAAGGTCGATGCCGTTGCCGGGGGTGTTGTCAACCAACACTGTGCAAAAATCATTGCCAAGACGCATGGCCTTGGCCTTGATGTCGTCTTCGTTGGGGTGGAACACGACAATCAAAACACCCACTTTCCGATCTGCATGCTTCACAGTGACGCTCCTTTCATGTTGGCATTTCGGCATTTCTTCTTGTATGCACGTTTGTATTTTATAAACTTGAACACTGATCCATAGCCTAATGCATGCAGCATTTTCAGAATGGCTATGTTCTTTTTCGCGAGCGACTTGAAGTGCGAAAGTTTGTAGGCGATGCCTTTGGCTTTATCGTAGGAGAATGCCCCGAGGGCATTGCTGCCGTGTTGCCGGTAGTAGATGAGCGGCTTGAAAATGGGCGACACGATGCCGCCGGCCCTAAGCACGCACAGGGTTATGAAGGCATCGTGCATTGTTGCAACGCCTGTCTTGCTCCATGCCACGGCCTGTTTAGCCTGCCTGTTTACAAGCATTGTGCAGCCGGTGACAAACGGTGTCGCGGCACTCTCGTCGAATGTGAGCAGAAACTCGGGGTGAGTTCCGGCCTGTTGCCACAGCGACTGCGCGCGCACCGACATGTCGGCATTGGCCACAAAGGCATCGCTGCACACCAATACGGGCTTGCAGCCGTCGGCGTGTTCGGTTTCGGCCATGCGCTGCATGCATGTTTCCATTTTCTCGGGAAGCCAGATGTCGTCCTGGTCGGCAAAGAAATAGTAGTCGGCATCGACTTCTCTGAGCAGACTGAAGAAATTGTCTGAAGCCCCGTGTTGGCTCGGATAGCGCATGACCACGAAATTGTCGTGGGCCGACTCATACTCTTCGAGTATCGACATGGTGCTGTCGGTAGAGCCGTCGTCGTGCGCATATATTGTCCAGTCGGTACGGGTTTGTGCGTATATCGATTCAATCTGCTCTCTAAGGTAACGCTCGCCGTTGTAGGTTGCGAGGAGCACTGCTATGGGTTGGAGTTTCATAATTGTGTCATTTTAACCATATTCCGCGTGCCTTGCCGCTTATTATCTTGTTGTATTGAACGGCATTGACGATGAGTCCGGGCAAGTTTACTGCGCACATCACAACCAGCAGCATGTTGATGTCGGTCGTGGCATTCACCACAAACACCGCCAGCGGGATGTAGGCAAGTGCCGCAGCGGCAGTCATGTAGAGCTGCAGCTTGAGCTTTCCTATGCCGTTGAGCACGAAAGAGTAACGTGTGCTCAAAATAAGAATGAATTCATATATGCCCACGAGCACCGTCATTGAAAACGGGACGGTGGCCTTGCTGCCTATCCAGATGTGATAGACAATAGGCGAGGCGGCTATCATGGCGGCAATGAGCAGCAACGTGAGTGCCATGAAGCGGTTGAGTGTGCGGTTGGCGCGCCTTATCCATGCGAAATCCTTCTTTGCGTAGGCATCGGTGGTGGCGCTCCAAAACGGAACGCAGATGACAGTAAAGAGGAGCATTGCCACCATGAAATAACGGTTGGCAATTTGATATGGAGTCACCATGCTCGGGGTGAAACACCGCGAAATGATGATGTTGGTAGAGAAGAAAAGTATTATTCCGGCAATCTGAAGCACGAAAAACTTCGCTCCTATGAGGAAAAGCTCCTTTATTGCAGCCTTGCTTGCAAGCTTGAACGACGGGCGCAGATGGCGGTATTTGCCGCAGAACGTGATGGGATAGCACAGAAGATAGGCCAGCGCAGGACCTGCTGTATTGGCAAGGGCAACGAGAAAAAACGAGTGAGTGCCGCTGAGATACACCAAACCGGTACCAATGAGTGAAAGAGTGTTGCCCGTAGTGACAATGGCATTGTTTATGGCCGGCAACTGAAGCCCCATGTAGAAGTTGCCGAGAAACTTCAAGATGAACGTGGAGCACACCAATATGGTGCACACGGCAAGCGTTATGCTGAGGCTTCCGATTTTCTCCGGCGACACGTTGAACAGTGAATACATGTCGCCCGACAGCTCGGCAGCGACAAGCAACACGCACACTGGCACGATGATGCAGGTGAGCATGGCCACTGTCGATGACACCATTTCGCGTGCTTTCAGCGTGTCGTTTTGGGCAATATAGGTGGCGAGCTTGTTGCGCAGACCATTGCCCAGACCAATGTCGAGGTTGTCTATCCACAGAAGCACGGAGCTTATCGTGAGCCAGACACCATTCTCGTAGACACCGAGACAAGCCAGCGTGAGCGGGACAAGCATGAGCTGCACCATCACCGACCACCCTTTCACGGCAAACGATGCTATGATGTTCTTCTTGATTAGCGACGAACGCTTGTCGCCGGCATCATGTTCGGAGTGAATGTGTCCTGGTTTCATACTGTAAAGTCAAAGAAATTCCAGAATATGGTGTTGAACACCATCTCTATTATTGCTATTGTGCACACGAGCAACTTGCCCACAAACTTTGGTCTTATCGTGTAGACGATGCACGGATAGGTGACAAGTTCGACGATGCCGTAGAGCTCGGAAACGCGCATGCTGACTATCGCCACCGACGAGAAAGCGAAATAAACAAGCAGTGAGCAGCCCAAAATCTTTATAAGAAGGTGTATCGACGGAACGTATTTCTCTATCGTGTTGGCAAAATACAGGAAATAAAGAAACACGGCCATCTTTATCAGCGGAAACGGGTTGAGTATGGAGTTTCGGTCAACCTTTCCAAACTCGCTCGCGAGCTTGTATGATTCCACCTTGTCGGTGATATATGGTATTGGTACTGTCGTAAGGAGGTCGAGGTTGAGGAAATACAGCACGAAGCATGCCGGAACTATCGCCGCGAGCACTATCTTGGTGCGTTTACCCATGGGTTTGTTGTTGAGCAGCAACAACGGCAGCAGCGACAGGGCCGAATAGTGGAACATGCAGGCCATCACTATGATGAGAAATGCCGACAGACGTTTGCCTTTTGCCAGGAAAGACACCGACAGAAGGAACATTGCCGCAGCCACGCCGGCCCTTATCTGGGTTATTTCGTGCAGGTAGTAGAAGTTTCCGAAATAAATCACCAAAGGCAGGAAGAAAAGCGGGGTGAGGCGCTTTATGGCATACATCTTGACCGTAACGCCTATTATTGCGAATATCACAAGCACGATGCGCACATCATGCATTATGGCGCTGCCTATCTTGCATATCCAAAGAAACTGCGGCTCGACACTTATCAGCGATTCCCGTGAGTCGGGATGCAAGAACATATTCTCGTAGTATGGGGAGTCGCGGTCGAAGCCCACCGGTCGGAAACCGGCATACATGATGAGCACTACGCCTATCAAGAGATAGGCGAACCATTTGTAACGGCCGAGGTATTCCTCAAAAAACGCGAGAAATATCAGTATCGCGAAGATGGCGAAAAGACCTTCGAGCATTCCTTTATATTAGATGCAGGGCACTAATCCCTGAAAAAATATGAGTACAACGACACGAAAATGAAGGCGAGGAAAGTCATGGCCAACACGAAAATCATGCGTTTCGGTCCGGCCGGCTTCAGCGGAACTTCTGCACCTTTCACCATAGTGAACACCGGGGTGCGCTCCAACACTTTGGCCATCGAGGCTTGGTATTGTGTGTTGTAGGCCGTGTATTGGTTGTATTTCAGCTGCATGTCGTTCTCCATGTCCTCAAGTTTCGATTTCACGCTCTCGAGTATCACGTCGGTGTTGGCGTCAGAGTAGGCACCGTATTTGGCCCGCACGCTCTCGTAAGCCTTCAAGGCATCGTCCATGAGAGCCTTGTAGTGGTTGGCTTCGTTCTGCGCTTTGCTCGTGCGGTATTTTATGATGAATTTCTGCAGGCGCGTTGTCACCGAGTCGGCGAGCGTTTTGCACACCAGCGGGTCTTGTGATGTGGCCGATATTGAAATCATACCGGTTTTCTTGTCAACGTCGATGCTGATGTCGTTGCGCACCCCGTTTACTATTGCATCGTCTTCACGTGAAAGTATGTAGGGGTTGTTCTTGGCTCCCTTTATGGCAAGGTTGTCTTTTTTCTTGCCGAATTTGGGCATGATGTCGCGCAGAGTCTGCATGAGGCTCTTTTCCTGATATTTCTTTAAATATGTGTAGTAGTCGGTGCTTACGCTGTTGTCGGCAGTAGTTACCTTTATCTTGAACAGGTCTACCACAAACTTGTTGTCTGACATAAGGTCGGGGTAGAGTAGCGGCGAAATGGCATCAGACGACTGCATGTTTGACAAATCGAAGCCGAAAGACGACGCGAGCGAACTTAATCCGCCGCCCACCGACGACGACTCCAGCTCGGGCGCGAGCGATGTCGATGTGGTGTAGTATCTCGGGATGGTAAGTATATACAGGCACGACAGCACGAAAACCACTGGCAGGACGATGGCATAAATACGCCTGCAGCTCCATAGTTTTGCTATAACTTTACCCAAGTCGAGCACTTCTTCGTTGGCGGACTGCTTTTCCACCACCTGATTTGTCGTTGCCGTGTTGTTGCTCGTGTCTTTTTCCATATCGTTCTTTCGTTGAAATTCTTTTAATCATTTGCCCATTGTGCTTTTGGGCTGCACCGGCATGTGTGCCGGGCGGGCCTACTTCACCAGATTGGCTATCGTGGCAATCATGGCTGCAATCGACGACATGCTTGAACCAAGGCTCATTGTCTCGGCCACGCTCATCTTGCGGCGCAACTTGGCAGGCACCACAATCTCGCAGCCCGGCTGCACTTTGGCCCCGTGGCTCACCTTGGCCACCTTGCCGTTCATATATATAATGTAGGCGCGGCGCTTGATTGCATCGGCGGCGAAACCTCCGGCCTGGTCGATGTAGTAGGATGCCCGCTTGCCTTTCTCATAGGCCACGGTGTTTGAATACATCACCGCTCCGTTTATCTTCACCGTTCCGTTGTATTGCGGCACTTCAAGACGGTCGCCCTCGCGCAGTATCACGTCGGCATCGGATCCGGGATTTGCTATGGCAGAAGCAAGGTCGATGCCCACGGGATACTCGTCGGGCACGGTGAACTTGGCTATGTCGGTGGCGTTGGCACGTTCTGCGGCCGACTGTATGTTGCCGTTGTTGCTGCTTGCGGCAAGCTCGAGCAGGTTTTTCTGTTGCTGTTCGCGCTGCATCTGCAGCACGGCGCGCATACGCGTCTTTTCCGATTCGTTGGCCTTGCGCATGAGTCTTGCACCGTGTATGTAGGCCATGGCATTGGCTCCGCCTGCCTGCTTGTAGAGGTCGCTGAGGCGCATGTTGCGTCGGGTAAGCGCGTAGGTGCCCTCAAACATCACTTCGCCCTCGACGCTCACATTCTGCTGCTCCACATAGGCGGGGCTTTTCTTCACATACACTTCGTCGAAAGGCATGAGTGTGAAGCCCGGTGTGCCGTCAACCACGAAGCCGTCTTTAAGCGACACGGTGAATGTCTGGGCTATCACACTGTCGGGTGCCAGCGCCTTGGGATTGCCCGTGCGGCGGCTTATGCTTATGTTCACGGTTGACGCTTTGTCGGTGAGACCACCGGCCTGGAGCACGAAATCCTCCACCGTCTCGTTGTCGGCATACTTGTAGATGCCGGGGAACTGCACCTCGCCGCGTATGGTTATGGTGCGGTCGGCCATGCGTTCCTGCTTGGTGGGCACATAAAGCACGTCGTTTTCCTTCAAGGGCACATCGGCCACCTTGCCGCTCATTATGCCGCCGAGGTCTACTCTTATTACCTCGAGTGTGCGGTCGGCTTTCATGCGGTGTATCACGGCCCGGTTGGTGAATGCTGTCTCGGTCACTCCCTCGGCGTGCTCCACGAGTGTGCGCACGCTGTTCACCTGTTCGCCTATGTCGTACAGGCCCGGACGGAACACCGCGCCCTTCACTTCAACGGTGTTGGCATAGCGCGGAAGAATGGAGTCTACCGACACGGAGTCGCCGTCGGCAACGTGGAAACTCGAGAAGTCGAATTCCTCGACATTGAACACCGAGTATTCCTTGCCCGTCTTGCGGTTCACGCGCACGGCTTTCATATAGGCGTCGCCGGTAAAGCCTCCGGCATATTTCAGCAGCGATGCCACGCTCTCGTTTTTCTTCATTTCGTAGAACATGGGGCGTTTCACCTTTCCCTCGATGTTCACGAGGCAGTCGTAGGCGCCCACCACTATCACGTCGTTGTCGGCAAGGCGCACGTTGCCAGTGAGCTTGCCGTTGAGTATGTAGTCGTAGATGTCAACCACGCTCACGAGTTGATTGTTGCGGTAAACCTTGATGTTGCGCAGCGTTCCGAGGTCGTTTGTGCCGCCGGCCATATACAGTGCATGGAACACTGTGGCGAATGCCGACAGAGTGTAGGTGCCAGGCACTTTCACTTCGCCCATTACATTCACCATTATTGTGCGTGTCTGTCCCACGGTGAGTTTCACACGGCTGCTGCTGTAGCGGCTGCCGAGTGTGGATCGCAGTTTGGCGTTGGCCTGAGCCACGGTAAGCCCGCTCACCTGAACGGGGCCGAAACCGTCGATTGTCACCTCGCCGTCGGGCGACACCGACGACTCCACTGTCTTTTGCGACGCGCCGTAGATGTCGATAATCACGGCATCGCCGGGGCCGAGACGGTAGTTCTGCGGGGTGGCTATGTTCATTGCCGGCTCAAAAGTGAGCTCGTTGTTGTTGAATATGTCGCGGCCGAACACCTTGCGTTTCATCTGGTCGCGCTCGGCAAGCAGCTTCTTTAGCATTGTGGCCGTGTCGGGCAGCATCTCGAGCATCTCGTTCTGGTAGTCGAGAAATTCCTCGTCGTTCTCGTCGTAGGTGTTCTTGTAGGTCTTGTCGCGCTCGGCTTTCACGCGGTAGGTGGAGTAGCCTGCTGCGGCCTGGTCGGATGCCTTGCCGTAGTCGTCGCGCGTCTTGCCGTTGTTTGAGCGCATGCGCGTGCCCTTGTTGCCCGACGACGTGTCGTCGCTCACGTTGCCCAACCCGCTCTGTTTCATCTGTCTTTCATACTTGCTGCGCACCCGCCTTATCTGCGAGATGTCCACGCCGCGCTGCATGAGTTTGGTCACTATCTGTGCTTGTGATGTTCCTGCCTCGTGCTCCTTCATTACATATTGTAGCACTTGGTTGTCGCTCATGCTCTGGGCTAGACCCACTGTGGGCAGCAGAGTGAGTAAAAAGATGTACAGGATGTATTTTTTCATAAGAAATGGTGTTCTTTTCGGGGTTATATCTTGCGTCCGGTAATTATGCCGGCAAAGGTTTTTGCCACAATCGAGAAATCGAGCCACAGCGATCGGCGGCGGTAGTAGTCGATGTCCATGTGCAGCCGTCGCAGCATCTTCTCCATGGTGTCGGTGTAGCCGTTGTAGAGCGTGGCTTCGGAGGTGAGGCCCGGCCGCATGTTGAAGATGTATTGGTAGCTCTTGTCGTGGGCCATGATTTTGTCGATGAAATACTTGCGCTCGGGACGCGGGCCCACGAGCGACATGTCGCCGCGCAGCACGTTCCACAACTGCGGAAGCTCGTCAAGGTGATGGCCGCGCAGATACTGCTCGAGCTTGGTTGAGTTGGTGTCGTCGCACTTGGCTACAAGCTGCGGACCGTTTTCCTCGATTACGCTGCTCATCGTGCGGAACTTGTATATGGTGAACGGGCGTGCCCGGTAGCCTATGCGCTCCTGCTTGAAGAAAACGGTGCCGTTGTTCTGGCGCTTCATGAGCAGTATGATGGCAAGATAGACGGGCGAAAGCAATATCAAACCGGCCAGCGAGCACACTATGTCGGTGACTCGCTTGACGGCAAGGCTTGCCGCGCCCATCCCGTCTTGTATGTTGTCAATGCTTTCCGCTTGTTCCATTTGTAGTTGCTGTTTTCTATATATAACTCGTTTTCCCGTTTTTTGTTGTGAATGAAGTGCAAAAAATGTAAAGTTGTTGCTTTTCGCCCGCCCGTCAATCGTTGTTGCCGCTTTGTTGGGCGGCCTGTGCAAGGGCTTTGGTGTAGATGTCGTTGAGCGCCATTCCGGCTATCATGAAGCCGAATGTGGCGGTGATGTGGGCCATTGTACCGTTGATTTGTGCCTTCGACGAGCACCATTCGTGGTTGACGAGCGACGGGTCGCCCGGACCGATTTTTGCCTTCGGGCACATGCACGCGCTGGTGCCGCAGGTGTTGTTGTGGCCGCGGTTGGCGAGCACTTCCTCACTGTACACGCACTTGAACTTGTGGGCCGGGCGTGTTTTCATGTGCTTGAATTTCTTGCGCAGGGCAGCGCCGAGCGGACAACCGCGCACTTTCCAAAACTCGGCCACGCGTATTTGCGTGGGGTCCATTTTCAAGGCGGCACCCATCGACGAGTAGAACACGGCGGAGGTGTTGCATGCGTTGAGCATGAGCAATGCCTTGTCTTTCAGACTGTCTATCGCGTCTATTATGTAGTCGTAGCCGTCGAGGTCGAAGTCGGCGGCGGTTTCGGCACTGTATATTTTCTGCAATGCGGTGACTTCGGCATTGGGGTTGATTTCGAGCAGACGCTCTTTGAGGGCTTCAACCTTTACATGCCCCACGGTTTTCGTGGTTGCCATGAGCTGGCGGTTGATGTTGGTGATGCACACACGGTCGCTGTCCACTATCGTTATCCTTCGTATGCCCGACCTCACGAGGCACTCGGCACACCAGCTGCCCACGCCGCCCACGCCAAAAACGATGACGCGTTTCGATGCTATGACCTCCATTATGTCGTTGCCTACAAGAAGTTCTGTCCGCTTGAATATGCCTTTTTCTATACCCATTGTCTTGTTGCCGCAATATTTACAAAATGCAAAGTTAGTCATTTTAGGCCATATAATCGCGCTTGGCGGCTTTAAATTGCCACGCGGCGTGTGGTTTTGCTTTTCTGGCGGAGACCTTCGCGGTGGCTTTTCGGGCGTTCCGGTCGGTTGTGAGATGTTTGGCTGCGAAGCTCTCTTCATTGATGTAATGTGTTGTGTAATAGCGTGTAAACTATGATATGGGTGTCGAAGCGTTTTGTTGCACGTCTGTTCGAAATCGGAACAAGGCTTCCTTGCAGTGCAAACAAGGCTTCCTTGCGATGCAAACAAGGCTTCTTTGCGATGCAAACAAGGCTTCTTTTTCAGCGGTTTAATGCATGTATAAAAAAACGGGGAGCGCCCGTGCTTGGACGTTCCCCGTAGTGTTTGTTGAAAAATCAGTGATTTTTATTTCAGTATTTTCTTGCCGTTTACGATTACGATGCCCTTGTAGTCGTTGCCGACACGCTGTCCGGCGATGTTGTAGATGGCGTTGTTGGCGCGCTTCACATTGTCGGCGATGTTGCTTATGCCGTTTGTCGGGTCGTCATAGGCAAAGAGCATGGGCAGCACAGTGCCGTCCTTTTCCTCGTTGTACACACCGAACGATGTGTATGTGCCGTCGCCGAACTGCATGTAGTAGTCGCCTGTCTTGATGCTGAACGTGCCGTCGTCCTGTGCCTCAATGGCCCAAGCATGTCCGTTTTCGGCATCGAGGCTGAATGTATTGTATGTTCCCGACTGATAGAGATAGCGTCCGTAGCAGTCTTTTATAGAATAGCCGTCGCCGCAAGTCTCAATGGTGAAAGCGTCGTCGTAGCTCGACTTAATCTTGAGCTCGTCAACATAGCCCTCGGTGTTGCCCGAAGAGAGGTAGCCGTAGGTCTTGCTCTCGCTCACGGGATATGCATAGTAGGTCTTGTCGTCGCGTTGTGCCACGATGAGATAGCTTACGCCCGGAGTTACTGAAGTGGCTTTCTTGTAGGTGTTGTAGTGCCATACATAAACTGTGCAGGTGGCTGTGCCGGCGAGATATTCGTCGTTTTCCTCCGAAGAGGCAGTGATTACGGCTTTGCCTTCGGCTCCTGCGAGAGTGATGTTGCCTTCTGCATCGACGGTGGCAACCTCTTCATTGTCTGAAGCGAAAGTCACGCTGGCTGTCGTTTCCTTGCTGAATGTGGGAGCGGTGAAGTCGGTGCCGGTTTCGTGGTCGATTGTTTCCTCGCTGAATGCAAGGCCTGCTGCAGCCTTGACTGTGGCACCGGCCTTGTAGATGTTGATTGTGGTAATCTGTGTGTTGTGCTTCGATGTTACTTTCAGCACATACACGTTGCCTGCTGCCTGATAGTCGGCTGCGATGTCATATACGTTTGTTCCGGCTGCGCCTGTGGTTTCTGTGCTCACGGCTGTCTCACCTACGTAGATGTTCTGCTTTACAGAAGCCGATGCACCGGTTCTTCCTACAACCTCGATGCGGCTCACTGCGAAGTCGAAAGCGGGCAGCTCAAGTGTGGCACCGGCTTTGCCCAGCATCAGATAGTTGTCGCTGTTGTAGTAGTAGCCCGATGAGGTTGCGGTGAGTTTCACCGTGTAAGTGCCGTTGGTGTAGGCTGCTTCGGTTGTGCCTTTGTTGCTGCTGCCTTCGGGCAGTCCCCAGTCGTTGGTGGTGAAATCGAGGGTTACGTCTTGTGCAAACATCGATCCGCAGATCAACATAAGCATTGACACCAATGATAAGCGTAAAGTTTTGTTCATAATGATTTTGTTTTAAAGGTTTGTTTTCAAGCGTTGTTGTTAGGTGGCGGTGCTCCGTGTGCAGTAGGCACTGCATGATGTTGTGTCCGTGGGGCACTCGCGTGTCACTCCGGATGAGTGGCGGTTGCATCTTGTGCAGCCTTTTGTCATAGACTTTACAAAGGTAGGCATATTTGCCGAATGCCGCAAAGACAGGTGTATTAAAAATCGGTTAATTTTTGCATTTTGTGCTGCTCTCCGCTTGCAGTACTGCGTCTTGGCAGTGGTATGCGTGGTGGTTGTGGGTGTTTTTGCCTTCGGCTGCAACATTGCATAGCAATGTTTTATTTAACAAAACAAGTGTGTATTTGTGTTAAAAATATAGGCTTGGCGCCACATCTGCTTGCAGAAGTCGGCACAAATGCATATATTTGCCGTATCATTTTTTCAGATTTCGATATTTACGAAATCGATTCATGAGGTTGGTAG
>CAVDJG010000007.1:14202-20318 GCA_963609005.1 Acidaminococcaceae bacterium | reverse complement strand
GTCGCCTGCGTTCTGCAGCTCAACCCTCCGGCGCAGCGACCCCACATAGTGTCCCAAATGGAGCTTGCCGGTAGGGCGGTCGCCGGTAAGAATTACTTTTCCCATATTTTCAGTGTATTTTGTTGTGTCGTCATTATCCGCCGCAACAGGGCGGCGGCAGTGCAAAGGTAATGCAATTTGCCCTAATGTCAAAATCCGCCGCACAGTTTTTGCCGTGCGCCGTGGCGGCCGGCAAATTGCCTGCGCGACACGGAGTTTTTCCACACAAAAATAAGAGCCAAGGCTTTATTTTAGTATTAATTGTATTATCTTTGTAAGCCAACGGCAATACAGTAAATTTTAGTGGAATGAAACCAATGATAAAATACAGAGGCGGGAAATCGAAGGAAATACCCAACATCATGTGGCATATTCCCCGTTTCAAGGGACGGTATGTAGAACCGTTCTTTGGCGGCGGTGCATTGTTTTTCCATCTTGAGCCACGGCAGTCCATTATAAACGACATCAACGAAAAACTCATCAAGTTTTACAGGGGTGTCAGAGATGATTTTGCCTCGTTGAGGACAGAACTTGACGAAATAGAATACATATATACCTTAAACCGCCGTGAGTTTGATGCCCTTATTCCTGTTTTATTATGACAAAAGTTGAGGCGATTGCAAAAGTAATGGAAGAGAATGGAGGTACTGCAACTTTGTCGTACATCTATGAAAACATCGAGAAATATTACCCTTCTGCAAAATCATCAAACGATTGGGAAGCGGGAATACGAGGTGTCCTTTATCGAGAAATAAGGAACAATAGACGTTTTAAGAAAATAGGGTTAAGTATTTATGCGTTATCCGAATACGAAGAAGAAAGTGCTCCGAAAAAGAATGATTCCATAAGGATGCATTCTTATATAGAGGGTATCTGCCTTGAATTGGGCACTTTTAAAAAGTTTCATACTTATACGGCAGATCCTTCCGCTTTATACAGAGATAATATCCAACTTAGAAATTTTGTAACTCTAAATGAATTTCCGCAATTTTCTTACGACGAGATTTTACAAGAAACAAAACGCATAGATGTAATATGGTTTAACAAAAACGGACTATTGTTTCCTCAAAAGGTTTTTGAAGTCGTTGATAGCATAAGCACTTTGGATGGAGCTTTTAACAGAAGTCTCCAATTATGCAATTTCAAGACAGAGTTTTATATTGTAGCTCCCGAAAAACATCGAGAGAAATTCGAAAGGACAATACATCTTGAAAGATACAATCAATATATTGAACGTTTCCAATTCATAAATTATGATGATATATTGTCTCTGTACGACAACGTTTCGCGAGCTACGAAAATAGAGAACAAAATATTCGGAGTATGACCTACGAAGAAAAAGAAGATATATTTTGGTTTTATTGGTCAGGATGTATAAGGACATTCCAACTTGACAGTGTGGAATGGTCTGTTAGCAACAATGATTTTGAAATGGACGGCAAAGAGAAAATGGCTTGTGCGCCAACCCTGTTGGGCTTTGTCGATAAATCTCCTATGCAATATCTTACTCCCGCTGGCGAAGCCCTTGTTTCATCTCGCCGCAAAGACGAAGTGTTCCTCCGTCAAATGCTTAAATTCCAAATACCCTCGCCATACCACATACCGACAGAGAAGGCCACGACATTTTGCGTAAAGCCATATTTGGAGTTGCTACGACTTGTGAGAGAAATGGGCACTTTGAAGTTTGACGAGTTGCGCCTCTTCGGTATGCAACTGACCGACTGGCGCAAGTTCGACGAAATAGTCAGAAAAATAGAGAAATTCCGACAGGACAAGCTTGAACACAAAGGAAGCTATAGCAAATTCTATGTGGTATATACGAAGACTGAACTGAAAAGAATTTACTCGCAACGCATTGCAAGAGGCGAGACAAAGACAAGGGAAAGCAAAGACAAGTCGCTTGAAACATTTCTTGAAACGCAGTCGCGCAACATGCGCGATTATGCAGATGCGTGTTTCCGCTACCTTCGGGTAACCGGTCTTGTAAATGTGTCACACGTAGGTAAGTCGCTGAGCATAATACCAGAGCGACAGGCCGATGTGGATTTTATCTTGCGAACCATTAGCCGCGAACCGTCGAATTTCGGTTCTGAAGAAGAATACATCAGTTATTTGGGAAACGCAACGACACCTTTACTCTATACCGACGACAAAGCCAAACTCCTGCAACGCTTGGCAGAAGAATTTCCAACTGCTACGATTGACAGCCGTTGGGATGTGGAAAAACTGAAAGACGTGCTTGCAGACAATATCGAGAAGCGGAAAAAAGCAGTCATCGAAAAACAGGTGAAAGAAATAAAGGACTACAAGCTCTACGACGACATCCAGCATGTTTTCCAGCAAATTGTCAGCGAAGGTCTGTATGATGCCCCTCTAATGCTTGAATGGAACACATGGCGGGCAATGACAATGCTCGACGGTGGCAATATAAAAGCCAACCTCAATTTCGATGATTTCGGGATGCCGATGTCCACTGCACAGGGCAACATGGCAGACATAGTTTGTGACTATGGCGACTTTAAGGTTGTAGTAGAGGTTACGATGTTAAACGGATATAAGCAATTCGAAAAGGAAAGCGAACCGGTAAGCCGACATGTGGGACGGTTGAAGACAAGTTGTAATATGCCATGCTATTGTCTGTTTGTCGCACCTACGATAAATGACGCTTGCATCTCCTATTTCTTCGGGCTTCACCACATCAACATCAACTATTATGGAGGCAAGTCAGTGATAGTGCCATTGCCTTTGGATGTCTTCCAAAAAATGCTCGAAGACAGTTACAAGGCAAATTTCACTCCCAATCCATCACATGTAAAACACTTCTTCGAACAGTCAATACAAATAGCCAACAGTGGATGTAGCGAAACGGAATGGTATGAAAAGATGAAGCAAGCGGCAGTCAACTGGCTTTGACAACAAACTTTATTATAGAACAGAAGGGCGCAATCTAAAACGGGTTGCGTCCTTTTAATATTATTACATCACGCAAAGAAACGCACGGGACCGTGGGCAGCCTGTTGTTAAAAAAGCGGGGCATTTGCCGCCATTCTCGCCAATAATGGCTAATTTTGCAGTGCGCGTGCGCCTTTGCCGCATATTTTGCCATATTGCAAAGGCGTGCCGACGACGATAAAGACAACGACGATGAACAAGAAAAAGACATTGCTGCTCATCAGCGACGTGGTGGGCTACGGCAAGGTGGGCGCGCTCGCCATGCTGCCGGTGCTGTCATACATGGGCGTGCCTTTCTACGCCCTGCCCACGATGCTGGTGTCCAACCCGTTTGAATACGGCAGCTTCGCCACCCTCGAAGCCACCGGCTACATAGAGCAGGTGCTGCCCGTGTGGCGCAATCTTGGCTTCACCTTCGACGCCATAGCCACCGGCATTGTGGCCTCGGAGCACCAGGCGCGGCTCGTGTCGCAATACTGCCGCGAGCAGGCAAGCCGCGGAACACGCATTTTTGTTGACCCCGTAATGGGCGATGAGGGACATCTGTATAACGGCATCACGCCCGACACCATAACAAGCATGCGCGAAATGGTGGCCGTGGCCGACCTAATATATCCCAACATGACCGAGGCGTGCTACCTCACCGGCACTCCCTACAATGCCGACGGGGTGAGCGAGGCCGAAGCCTACGAGGTGGCCGACCGCCTGCGCGACATTGGTACGCGGTCGGTGCTGATAACGAGCGTGCCGCTATACGGCAAGACCGCCGTGGTGGGCTACAATGCCGACACTGGCGAGCACTTCATTCTGCCCTACACCGAGATACCGGTGCATTTCCCGGGCACGGGCGACCTGTTCTCGGCGGTGCTGCTCGGCCACCTTCTCGACGGCAAACCGCTGAAAGAATCGGCACAGCTTGCCATCGACGCGCTCTACCGCCTCATCGACCGCAACAAAGACAACGACGACAAGAATGCCGGCATTCCCGTGGAACGGTGTCTCGACCTCATAGGCTAACCTACTGCTGGCTGGCAAAAGGAGCCTTGCCTACGCAGAGAACGGGCCTTGTTTGCAATGCAAGCAAGGCCCGTTCTCTATTGTTGGAAAGCATGCCGGCCGCAGCCGCACACATTATTTCTTCACTACCGAATAGCGCCATATTTCCCAACTGTTGAATATGTTCTGCCAGAGAATGTAGCATCCGGGACCTACCGACGATATGGGAGTGAGATAGGTGCACGCTATCCAAATGGCAAAAGCGGTGTTTTTCTGCCCCAAAGCCTGCCCCGCATTCACCGCCTCGCCAAACCGGCGGCCAATCATGCGGCCGCAGACAAACTGGAATGCGCACAACAGCAGCGAGCACACGGCCACGAGCACCAAGAACGACACCGAGGTGTCGGCATGCATGATGTTCTTCATCGTCGTGCCCGAAACAATGAGCAGCGAACCACCCCAAAGATAATAGGAAAGGTCTTTCACCGACGTTATGCGGCGGCAAAGCCCCGGCGTGAAGTGCTTCACCACATAGGCAAGCAGCATGGGCACGACGAGCACTGTAAACACCTTGTGCAGAATGAGCGCGAAGGCGGCGAGGAAATGTATGTCGGCGTTTCGCTCTATCATCGGGAAACACACCGGGATGAGCACGGCGGTGATGCCGTTGGAAAGAAACGTGTAGGTGGTCATCTCCTCGAGGTTGCCGCCGAGCTTCTGTGTCACCACCGGTGCTGCCGAAGCGCACGGCCCTATGATGCAGGTGAGCACGGCCTCGGCCAGCACGAGCGCGTTGCCCGAAAGCCCAAAACCCATTATCACGGCCATCACCGCCGCTACCGTGGCCACCTGGAAAATGCCCACCCACAGATGCCATGCCACGGGGCGCAGACGCCGGAAATCGACTTTGCAGAACGTGACGAAGAGCACGAGAAACATGAACGAGGGCAGAAGCGTGTCGAACACCGGCGCGGCCGCCGTGGCGAAACCGTCGAGAGCAGGGACGAGGGCAAACACGAGATACACGGCCATGCCCGTACCAATCGACACGGGCAGTGTCCAGTCTTTAAGGAATCTTATAAGTGTCATCTTGATACAATTCGGTGCAAACTCATTGCACACAGCTCTTTTCTGCCGCCAAAGTTACTGCAATTTGCCGAAACGGCCAAACTCTCTGCTACATATCTTGCCGCAGCAGACACACCACATGCAACAAAAAGCCACGGCCACGGCATGATGCCGTGCCGCAGCGCAATCGAGAAAGGGCGAGAACGCCACCCAAGTGATGTTCCCGCCCTTGTAAAGAGTGCGTGCCAGACATGTGCCGGTGCGCGCCTATTTCTGGTGCACCACCTCCTGTATGGCGTTGCCCACACAGGCATTGGGCATCTGTATGTGGAGCATTGCACACACCGTGGGAGCAGTGTCAACCATGTATGTGGGCGTGCTTGTGCTGCCGTGCTTTATGTTCCAACCGAAGAACACGAGCGGAATGTGAGAGTCGTAGGGATTCCACATGCCGTGGTTGGTGCCTATGTAGTTGGCATCTACCTTGGCGTCGAAGAAGCCCGGCTTCGTCACCACCATGAAGTCGCCGGTGCGTCCACGGTAGTAGCCGTTGGCGGTGCGCTCGCGCAGAAATTCGGGCATGGTAGTGTTGGCCAGATTGTCATAGTCAACCACATAGAGGTATTGCGGGTCTTGACGCAGAATCTCGATTGCGGCGGCCTTCACCTTGTCGTAGTCGAGGTTGTTGTCGGCAAGATACTTGCGGTCGATGTGGAAGTTGTAGCCTATCACATCGTTGATGCAGTTGCCGCCGACACCGAACTTTGCCTTCAATGCCTCGTTCAGGCTCTTCATCACTGCCCACCCGTCGAAGCCTCCGGCAGGTATCTTGTGCGAATTCATGAGGTTGGGATTGTGTGCTGCCCCGTGGTCGGCCGTGAGGAAAAGCAGGTAGTTGCCGCGTCCCACCTGATTGTCGAGAGCGGTGAGGAAATGCGCGAGGTCGCGGTCGAGCTGCATATACACGTCGTGGTTTTCCTTGCCGCGCGTGCCGTAGGTGTGGCCTATCGCGTCGGTTGACGACACGCTCACGCAGAGCATGTCGGTGGTTTCGTGCTTGC
>CAVDJG010000007.1:0-14140 GCA_963609005.1 Acidaminococcaceae bacterium | reverse complement strand
CGAGCTGCTCGTTTGCGAGTGCAGCCTCAGCCATTTTGAACGTCATTGTCACGCCCAGATTGGATGTCTTTATGTCGAAACCCGGCTTGGTGTGGTTCTCTTTGTTGAATTTCGTCACCCAGTCGGGCAGACGGTCGGCATAGTATGTGCTCGTGCAGAAATGTCCTGCCTTGGTGTCCCACCAGTAGGCCGCATCAGCACTGTGGCCTGCCGGGAGTATCGAGGCACGGTCTTTCAAGGCCACGCCTATCACCTTGGAGCGGTAGTCGGTGGCAATGTGCAGCTGGTCGCCAATGGTGGTGGCGAGCATGTTGTGGGGCGACATGCGCGAGTCGCTGTCGTCGGCCGGGATGCCCTTCACGTTGTTGTCGGTGCAACAATACACGTTTTTGCCGTCAAGATGGAAATTGTTGCCTGCTATTCCGTGGAAAGCCGGCACCGAACCGGTGTAGACGCTTGAATGGCCTATGGCTGTCACGGTGGGCAGATAGTTTATCATCTGGTTCTCGCAGGAGAATCCTTCATCGACAAGGCGTTTCAGTCCGACCTCGCCATACTGGTCGTAATAATAGTAAAGGTAGTCCCACCGCATCTGATCGACGACGAGTCCCACCACGAGTTTCGGGCGCTCCACCTGCGCACCGGCAACGAGTGCGGCGCAGAAGAAGAGCAGTGATAAGAATGTCTTTTTCATGTGTTTTGTTGTATTATATGTGGCAAAGTTAGCAATAAATATTTGTGTTTTTGCCGCCGCCGGCAAAAAAAACTCCCAATCCTTTGTTGTTTCACGAAAATGTCGTAATTTTGAAAAAACCGCAAGGCACAGAGCCATGCTGCATGAAGCCGCCATTGCGGCGCAGCCACTGTGCCGGCACGGCGCGGCAAACGGCCGCCAATATGTTGAACCAATCAACAACGCTGACTATGGACACGAAGATAACACAGGAGAACTTTGAGGAGACTTATATCGACCGTATAGAGTTGGCGCGCATCGACAAATTCGTGTGCGACGAGATGGCACGGCAGATACACCGCTACATAAAGGCTATGTCGGGCAGCAAGACCATAATGCTGCGGTTTGAGGAGCAGCTCGCCACGCTGAGCGTGGAAGAGAAGGAGAAGGCGATAGCACGCTACATCGACCTCAACCGCAAGGTGCTGAGCGGGCTCGATTTCAAGATTGTGCTTGCCAGGGCCATGGCCAACTACTGCGACACGTTCAGCTATCTGCTTCAGCTCGTAAACAACAAGCGCAAGATGGTGTTCTATCTCAACCGCATACGCGAGAAATACGAGCAATATCACGAGGTGTATGAGCAGGACGGCAAGTTCGGCATACGCGACCATCAGGGCAATGTGCTGCTGAGCCCGTGCTACGATTTTCTGCGCACGCCCTATGTGTATGTCGATGATTTGCGCATGCTGCCCGTAATAGCACAGAAGGCCGGGAAAATGGGGCTTGTGCTGCCCGACGGCAAAGACACCGTGGTGGCTGAATTTGTGTATGACGACATCTCGCTGCGCGACGAACCGCCGTTTTTCGAGGCCACGCTCGAAGGTGTGGAAGGTGTGATTTCGCCCGACGGCAAGTTCACAGCCGTGTGACGGCACGCGCGGCGCATGGCATTTTCACTTGTTAGACAACGCCCCGGCCGGGCATAAATTACAACAAAGAGGGCTGAAACTTTTCACGGTTTCAGCCCTCTTTGCGTAGTATCTGACATTAACGAAAAGGCTTGGCACCAAGTGCCAAGCCTTTTTCGTGTTTATGCAAGCAGTGTTACATCAGTTGAAGAAATACTTCACACCAATCTGCATCTTCCAGCACTGCGAGTAGTTGTAGTTGAAGTTCCATGTCTGTGTGGGATACTCACCGCTCACCTTGTTGAAGGTGAACACCGGAGTGTTGTCCTTTATGCTCTTGACAGAGAGAATCTGTCCGTTGTTGCACGAGCTCATGTTCTTCATCACGCCCCACTTGGAGTTGAAGAGGTTGCCCACGTTCATTATGTCGAGGCTGAGCTGGAGCTTGTTTTTGGTAGAACCAATCTTCAAGTCGAAGTCGTGTGCCCAGCGGAAATCAAAGCGGTGAACGAAAGGAGCACGTGCGCCGTAAGCCTCGGCATACTGTCCCTTGTGGTTCTTCAGATACTTGTCCTGTTCAACAAAAGCCCAGAAAGCCTTGCGGTCTTCGTCGGAAGCGAAGTTGATTTCAGAGTCGTCCTTGGGAATGTACATCAGGTCAGACTGTATTCCGTCGCCGTTAACATCGCCCTTGTAGTAGAAGCTGTAGCCCGAGGGAGAGTAGCCGGTGTAGAAGAGGCTGAAGTTTTCCTTACCGTAGCGGTAGCTTACGTTGGCAATGACGCGGTCGGGCACCACATACTGCGACATCATGAGTGTCGGGTGGTTGGGGCCGTCGATGGTGTAGAGTCCCGACCAGGCCGAAGATGCATTGCTACCGGGCATGCCCGAAAGCTCTTTCATCACGGTGTGGGTGTAGGCAGCCATAACATTGAGGTTCTTTATGGGCTCTGCCGTAGCCGTGATGTTGAACGTGTAGCCGTAGCCCTTGTGGGTGTTGGTGAGCACGCAGGCATCGTTGATGTTGGAGTAATACTTGTAGTCAGACGGATAGACGAGGCGGTTGTCGGCACCGTTGAGGCGGCTCCACTCCGATGTGTTGGTCTTGATGTTGTAGTTTTCGAGCAACACGTCGTTGATTTTCTTGGTGTAGGTGAACTCAGCGGTAAGAGCCAGCGGGAAGCTCACGGGCACCTGGTAGTCAACGGCAATGGCAGTCTTCCACACCTGCGGCATCTTGAAGTTGCGGTCAACGCCGCCGATGGTTTTGGCCACGGTGCCCTCGTCGGGCGTTATTGTGGCAGGAGCACCGAGAAGTTCGCGCATCTTGTTGACATCGGTCACCAGTCCGCCCTTGAATTTCTCAAGAATTTCCGAGCTGCTTGTCACCACTCCATTCTTGTAGTAGGTGGTTGCATTGTAGGGGTTCTGCTGTATCATGCCCGAGTTGGTGGGCATGTTGGTGAAGAACACGAGGGGCAGACGGCCTGCGAAAAGGCCCGTACCGCCGCGCACTTTAAGGCTCTTGTCGCCGAACACGTCCCAGTTGAAGCCCACACGGGGCGAAACCTGAATGTTGTTCTTAGGCCACTGTCCGGTGTCGATGTGGCGTCCGCCGAAGTCAAGAGCCTTGATGGCGTTGTTGGTCATTATGTCGGCGTTGTCGAAGGCGATGTCGTCGAAGCGTATGCCGGCGGTGAGCTTGAAGTTTTCGCGTATGCTCCACTCATCCTGCACATACAGTCCATACTGGTTGAACTTAACCTCGGCATTGGGATGTGTGGCTCCGTTGTAGCCGTAGGCGAGGCCCACAGTCTCGGGAGCGGCCCCGTTGATGAAGTCGTCGAGCGAACGGTAGCGGTAGTAGCCCGTGCCGCCGCGCATGTAGGAGTTGTTGGCCAACTGGTGTTCGAAGTTGAATCCGGCAGTCACCTTGTGCTTTCCGGCATACCATGTGAAGTTGTCGGTGAGTGTGGCAATCTTGTTCTGCACGCGGTTGTTGTAGGAGAACAGCTCATAGCCGAAGCTGATGTAGGGCGTGAGGTCTTGTGTCACGGTGCCGTCGGCAGCGGTTTCGTAGCCGTTCATTATGTCAACAAACGGGAATTCAGTAGAGTTGGAGCCGCGCTCGTCAAGAATGTTGGTGTAGGTGAAGAGCAACTGGTTGGCGAAACGCTCGCCGAAACGGCTGTGGAAATCGGCCGATATTGATGTCACCTTGTTGTTCTGCGAATACATGGAGTTGGAGAAAGACATGGAATACTGCGAAAGGCGGTCCATGCCGCGCAGGCGGTAGCCAGTGTCAGAAGAATTGCCGTTGGGTGCATTCCATGCGGTGTTGGCCGTATGGTTGAAGCGCACGGCGAGATGGTGGTTCTGGTTGATGTTCCAGTCGATGCGGCCGAGGAGCTTGAGGTTGTCCTCGTCGGCATTCCAGTCGGTGTAGCTTCCGGGGTTGTAGTTGTACTTTTCTTTGAGGAACTTGCTCACTTTGTCCAAGTCGCTCTTTGTGGTGCGCGAGATGTATTTGTTGACATCGGCCACACCGTTGTCAGACGGAAGCCATCGGTTGGCCGTTCCGGGAACGAAGGTGTACTCGGCATTGGCGAAGAAGAACAACTTGTTCTTCACAATCGGGCCACCGAGGGTGAAGCCGTAGGTAGTTGTGCGGTTGCGTCCGCGCTCACCGAGGTCGGAATTGTTTACGCGGTTGCCGTGCATGTTCTCGTTGTTATAATATATGTAAGCCGTGCCCTTGAAGGTGTTGGTACCGGATTTTGTCACGGCGTTGATGCCGCCACCCACGAAGTTTGACTGGCGCACGTCGAAGGGAGCAACCACTACCTGCACCTCGTCGAGTGCATCGACAGAGATAGGCGATCCGCCGCCGGGAAGGTTTGACGACAGTCCGAAGTTGTTGTTGAGGTTAGCACCGTCGAGTGTGAAGTTGGTTCCGCGGCCGTCACTGCCAGCGAAGCTCATGCCGTTGGCATAGGGCGAGAGGCGTGCTATGTCGGAAATGCTGCGGTCTACGGTGGGCAGGCGCATCATCTGCGCGTTGCTGATGTTGGTAGAAGCGCCGGTTTTCTCGCCTGCGAACTTCGATGCCTTGCCAACCACCACCACATTGCCCAGCTCGTTGGCGTTCTCGCTGAGGGTGAAGTTCTGGTTGTAGGTTTCGCCGAGTTGCAGTGTCACGTTGTCAACCTCTTGCTTTGCATAGCCGATGTAGCTCACTGTGATGCGGTAGGGGCCACCGACACGCATACCCTGTATGGAGTAGCGTCCGTTCACGTTGGTCACTGTTCCGTAGCGTGTGCCCGATGGCTCGTGCACTACCTGCACTGTGGCGCCCACGACTTCCTCGTTGGTGCCATGCAACGTTACTCGTCCGGTGAGTGCCGATGTTGTCACCTGTGCCATTGCTGCTTGCAAAATTGCAAGAAACATGACTGACATAATAAACAATTTCCGTTTCATAAAATGATTTTGAATGTGATGAAATACTGTTTCACCTTTATAGGTGCTATCCTAAATTTAATATTTTCGGCAAAAATAAACATTTCTTATTACATATAGGTTACATAAATGTTAAAATTAAATAACCATAACGCACCATATACAAATTTTATTCTTTTCATGCATGTTGTGCCGGTGACACATGCACATTTCTTTCTGATTTCACCTCACGACAAATGTCCTTGCTCTTGGCTATGTAATTCCCGCTATTAGGGCTTACCCTGGGACTTTCAACCATTAGACAATGCCCATACAAGCATACAAATTAAAAAGGCTCTCCATGCCTTTTCAGACGGAGAGCCATTATTGTTGTTTGCCTGTGTGTCACTGCTACAATGCACCGCATGTGGCAGGGCGTAGCTGCCATTTCTTGCCTATGGCGGGTTGATGTGACATCAGAAATTGAAGCGGACGTAGAACACCGACGTGCCGAACTTGATTTTCTGCTTTTCGTTGTTGTCGTAGGAATCCGATGTGTCTTCGTCGTCGGTGTCCAACGCTAGGGTGTTGAACTTCGACTTGCCCCAACGATATTCATAGCCCACTGAAATCACCTTGTAGGAAACGTTTATGCCCCAATTGAAATAGGTGGTGTAGCCGCTCTTCACCTTGGTGCTGCCGTCCCTGCTAAGTATTATGCCTGTGTATGACGGGGTGACATGGAAGTAAGTCTGCGCGAGTATGTGCTGGAAGCCTTTGCCAGTGGCGTAGAACGGGGCGAATGTTACCGACGGGCCCACGCTCATGCCAGCCGACAGAGAATATACTCCAAGGTCGATTTCGGTAGTAAAGTCGGGGTCTATGTTGTCGGTGTCGTAACTGCCGCTTCCACTTACCGAGCCCACATAGTCGCTTGCCGACGAAGTGTTGATGTGTATGCCTTTGCCACTCTTGTATTTGGCAAACGAGAGGTCTATCCACGACCAGTCAATTCCAACCTTCATGAAATTGGCTATGGGTTTCTTGTGCAGATAGTATGTCTTTCCCCAATCGAGTATGCAGCCCATTTTGCTCTTGTACTGCATGTTGTCGGCATTGTCGGCATCTTCCATTTTCTGTGTCGAGAAACCTATTGTGAGATGTGCCTTGCGCTTCCACACGGCATTGTCGTATTCCGTCTTGCTGCGTTTATCTTCTTTCGCCTGCAATGTGGCAACGGTGTTCTGCAAAGAGTCTAGCTTTTCCTGTAATGCAACCGATGTACTGTCGGTTTGGGCCATTGCCGTTGTTGCGGTGAATGCGGCAAGCAAAACCGCCAATAAGGTGTTTTTTTTCATAAATTAAGCAGAATTTGAAATGTTTGTATTTTTTACTATTGCAAAGTTAATGTTTTCTAAAAGAAAATAGCATATTTGTCCATAAAAACATCAAAAAAAGACTATATTTTTATTTTCGTCACATGTTTTGCACTAGATGCACCCGTTAGACAATGCCCATGCCGAGCATACTACCAAAAAAGGCAGGCCGCGCCCGTCATCGGGTTGCGTCCTGCCTGCTTTGCTGCCTTTCTGCCGGCGATGGGTTGCCGGCTGTTTATCTTGATAGGAATTTGTCAACCTTGGCAGCTGTTTCCTTTCCGCTTGCCATTGCCCTCACCACAAGCGACGCTCCGCTTGCGGCATCGCCGGCCACGAACACGTTGTCGGCAAACTTGGGTTGTTCGGGACGCAGGAAACCCATGGCAAGGAGTGCCATTTCGCATTTTATCACCTCGGGCTTGCCTGCGGGTTCCATAATAGGCCGTCCGCCCTCGGGGTTGGGTTTCCATGTTATCTCCTGCACGCGCACTCCGGTGAGCCGTCCGTCCTTGCCTATGAACTCAAGCGAGTTCACATTCCAGCGGCGTGTGCAGCCTTCTTCGTGGCTCGACGTGGTTTTCAGCGTGCGCGGCCAGTTGGGCCACGGGTTGTTGGGGTCTTCCGGTCCTTCAACCGGACGCGGCATTATCTCTATCTGCGTCACGCTCTTGCACCCCTGACGGTGGGCTGTGCCTATACAGTCGCTTCCGGTATCGCCTCCGCCTATCACGAGCACGTCTTTTCCCTTGGCGTTAACGAGCTCGTCTTTTCTGAATTCCATGCCGGCGAGCACCCTGTTCTGCTGCGAAAGCATCTCGAGGGCGAAGTGCACGCCGCGCAATTCGCGTCCGGGAATTTTGAGGTCGCGTGCCGTGGGCGTGCCGGTGGCCACCACATAAGCATCGAAACCTTCGGGCAGATGTTCCACATCGACACTTTTTCCGTATTCAAACCGCACGCCTTCCTCTTCGAGCAGAGCTATACGGCGGTCGATTATCATCTTATTGAGCTTGAAATTAGGTATTCCGTAGCGCAGCAGTCCGCCCGCGCTCTCGTTCTTTTCCATTACGGTCACTTCGTAGCCCATGTGGTTAAGACGGTTGGCGGCCACAAGTCCGGCGGGGCCTGCGCCTATCACGCACACCCGTTTGCCGTTGCGTTCGGGACTTACGGTGCGCACATAGTTCTCCTCGAAGGCATGTTCGGTTATGGCACACTCGTCTTCGCGGTTGGTTGTGGGCTCGTGTTCGATGAGGTTGAGCACGCAAGCCTTCTCGCACAGAGCCGGGCAGATGCGCCCAGTGAACTCGGGGAAGTCGTTGGTTGAGTTCAACAACCGGTAGGCAAGTTCCCAGTCGCCCTTGTAGAGCGCGTCGTTCCACTCCGGCGGTTTGTTGCCGAGCGGACATGCCCAATGGCAGAACGGCACGCCACAGTCCATGCAGCGCGATGCCTGCTGCCTGCGGTCGTTACTGTTTAGTGTTTGCTCCACTTCACCGAAATCGTGGATGCGGTCGTGTATGGGGCGGTAGCCCGCCTCTTTGCGGTGTATGGTAAGGAATGCTTTTGGATTTCCCATTTTTTCTTTCAGTTTTCAGTGTTATCAATAATCCCTTTGCATGTCGGCAATCTTCTGCTGCAGCTTGCGCACCTGCTCTTCTTGCAGCACTCGCTTGTATTCGATTGGCACTACCTGTATGAATTCCTCCACATAGTGGTTCCAGTCGTCGAGCATCGTGCGGGCGAGCTTCGAGCCGGTATAGAGGTAGTGCTGGCGTATGAGTTCGTGCAGTTCCTTGCGGTAGCTGCTGTCGTCGACGAGGTTTATTTCAACCATGTCCATGTTGCAGAAATAGTCGAAGTTGCGGTTCTTGTCCCACACATAGGCCACTCCGCCGCTCATTCCAGCCGCGAAGTTGCGTCCGGTTTCGCCGAGAACTACCACGCGTCCGCCGGTCATATACTCGCAGCAGTGGTCGCCCGCGCCTTCAATCACGGCCGTGGCTCCCGAGTTGCGCACGCCGAAACGTTCGCCCACCTTTCCATTGATATACAGTTCGCCGCTTGTCGCACCGTAAAGTCCGGTGTTGCCGGCGATGATGTTGTCTTCGGCCGAGAAATTGCTGCGTATCGGGGGCAATATGGATATGCGTCCGCCCGACAGTCCCTTGGCGAAATAGTCGTTGGCCTCGCCTTCGAGTTTGAAGTCTACTCCGGCCACGAGGAACGCTCCGAAGCTTTGTCCGGCCGAACCTTTGAACTTCACGTTCACCGTTTTGTCGGGCAGACCGGCTTCTCCGTATTTCGCGGCAATCATACCGCTGAGCATTGCTCCGGCCGCACGGTCGGTGTTCTTTATCGCGAAGTCGAGGTTAACCTCGTCTTTGCGTTCTATGGCACTCTGCGCCCCGCGTATGAGTTGCTGGTCGAGCACGTCGCCAAGTTCGTGCACCTGCTGTGCAGTGTGGTGCAGCGGACAGTCAGACTGTTCCTTGTAGAGCATGCGGCGGAAGTCGAGCAGTGCAGCCTTCGGGCTTACATTGTCTTTCTTTGTCACTATGAGCTCGGTGTGGCCCACGATGTCGTTGAGGCTCGTGAAGCCCATCTCGGCAAGATATTCGCGCACCTCACGGGCGAGGAACGTGAAATAGTTCACCAGATACTCGGCCTTTCCACGGAAATACTTGCGCAGTTCGGGGTTCTGTGTGGCCACGCCCATGGGGCAGGTGTTCAGGTTGCACTTGCGCATCATCACACATCCGAGCACAATCAGCGCTGCCGTTCCAAATCCGAACTCCTCGGCTCCGAGCATAGCCATGAGCACTACGTCGCGTCCGGTCTTGAGCTGACCGTCAACCTGCAGCCTCACCTGACCGCGCAGACCGTTTTTCACGAGTGTCTGCTGCGTTTCGGCAAGACCTATCTCGGGCGATATTCCGGCGAAACGCATGCTCGATGCCGGCGAAGCTCCCGTTCCGCCCTCGGCTCCCGAAATCACTATGAGGTCGGCCTTGGCTTTGGCCACACCGGCAGCGATAGTGCCCACGCCGCTCTCGGCTACGAGTTTCACGCTGATTGCAGCCTTCGGGTTGACGTTTTTAAGGTCGAATATGAGCTGCGCGAGGTCTTCTATAGAATAAATGTCGTGGTGCGGCGGCGGCGAGATGAGCGATATGCCGGGTATGGAGTGGCGGGTTTTGGCTATCACCTCGTTCACTTTAAATCCCGGCAACTGTCCGCCTTCGCCCGGTTTTGCGCCCTGCGCCACCTTTATCTGTATTTCTTCGGCGTTGACCAGATACTCTGTTGTAACGCCGAAACGTCCAGAGGCCACCTGCTTTGTCTTGCTCGAGAGCGACACTCCGTCAACCTCGGTGTGGAAACGTTCGTTGTCCTCGCCGCCTTCGCCCGTGTTTGAACGTGCGCCGAGCTTGTTCATGGCTATGGCCATGGCCTCGTGTGCCTCTTTCGAGAGTGCGCCGAACGACATGGCACCCGTGACGAAATGCTTCACAAGGTCTTCAACCGGCTCCACCTTGTCGATGTCGATGGGATTGCGGCGGAAACCGAAGAAGTCGCGGATGAATATCGGAGTTTCCTTCTCGTCAACATAGTGTGCAAACTCCTTGTATTTGGCATAGTTGCCCGTGCGTGTGGCAAGCTGGAGCGTAGCTATCGTCTCGGGATTCCATGCATGGCTGATGCCGTCCTTGCGGTAGTGGAACTGCCCGAGGTTGGGCAGGAACTCAACGCGCTCGTGTTTGCCGAAGGCCTTGTCGTGCAGTCTTACGGCGTCGCGGGCTATTGTCTCGAGGCCGATGCCGCCCACGGTTGACACCTCGGTGCCGAAATAGGTGCGCAGCAACGGTTCTGACAGACCGATGCTTTCGAATATCTTAGCACCACGGTAGGAGCGTATGGTGGAGATACCCATCTTGGCCATTATCTTGAGAAGGCCCTTCTTCACGGCCTTGATGTAGTTGGCCTCTGCCGTAGCATAGTTCTCCTGTATCTTTCCGCGGCGCACGAGGTCGTCGAGAATGGCATAGGTGAGATACGGACAGAGGGCCGATGCACCGTAGCCAAGCAGCAATGCGGCATGCATCACCTCGCGTATCTCGCCGCTCTCCACGATGAGTGCAGTCTGCACGCGCTTTCCTACGCTTATGAGGTAGTGGTGAACCGCGCTCACGGCGAGCAGCGACGGCACGGCGGCATGTGTCTCGTCAACGTCGCGGTCGCTCAGTATTATATAGTTGTAGCCCTCGTCTACGCTGCGTTCGGCCTGCTTGCAGAGCGAGTCGATGGCTTCGCGCAGACCCACTTCGCCCTTGGTACATTCGAAAATCATGGGCAGCTTCACGGTGTTGAAGCCTTTGTAGCGGATGTTGCAGAGAATGTCGAGCTGGGTATTGGTCAATATCGGGTGCGGCAGACGCACCATCTTGCAATTGCTCTCGTCGGGTTGCAGAATGCCCGAGCCCACACGGCCAATGTATTCGCTCAACGACATCACCAGCGACTCGCGTATGGAGTCGATGGCAGGGTTGGTTACCTGGGCAAACTGCTGGCGGAAATAGTTGAAGAAAATCTGCGGTCGCTCGCTGAGCACCGCAAGTGGCGTGTCGTTGCCCATAGAGGCAGTGGGTTCCTGACCGTTTACCGACATCGGGACAATTGTCCCGTCAACATCTTCCTCGCCGAAACCGAACATTATTTCCTTGCGTGTGAGGTCGGCTACAGCATTGTCAACCTTGCGGCCGGAGTGCAGCTTCTCGAGCTGAATGCGGTTGGTTGACAGCCATTGGCGGTAAGGATGCGCCTTGGCGAGGCGTTCCTTTATCTCTCCGTCGTAGTAGATTTTGCCTTCCTGGGTGTCGATGAGCAGAATCTTGCCCGGCTGCAGACGTCCTTTCTCGGCAATCTCTGTGGGGTCGAAATCCATAACGCCCACCTCCGACGCCACCACCATGGTGTCGTTCTTGGTTATGGTGTAGCGCGCAGGGCGCAGACCGTTACGGTCGAGCATACCGCCGGCGTAGCGGCCATCGCTGAAAAGGAGAGCGGCCGGGCCGTCCCACGGTTCGTTGAGAATGGAGTGGTATTCGTAGAATGCCTTCAAATCTTCGGGAATAGGATTCTTGTCGTTGAAGCTTTCGGGCACCATTACCGCCATGGCATGCGGCAACGAGAGACCGCTCATCACGAAGAACTCAAACACGTTGTCCAAACTTGCCGAGTCGCTCATGTTGGGCTGCACCACGGGCGAAATCTCGCGGATGTCGCCCAAAGTCTCGCTCGACAACACCGACTCGCGTGCACTGAACCAAAGGCGGTTGCCCCTGATGGTGTTTATCTCACCGTTGTGGGCGAGAAGACGGAATGGCTGGGCCAAGCTCCATGTGGGGAAGGTGTTGGTGGAAAAGCGCGAATGCACAAGCGCCAATCCCGAAGTGAAGTAATTGTTGGTGAGGTCGGGGAAATACTGCCTCACCTGCATGCTCGACAACATGCCCTTGTAGACTATGTTGCGGCTCGACAGCGAGCACACATAAAAGTCGCTGTCGCTCACGCGCCGTTCTATCTTCTTCCTTATTATATATAATGTGCGTTCGAAATCGGCCACACGATCGTCGGTTACGCCGGTTATGAACACCTGTTTTATTGCTGGTTCGGTGTCGAGTGCGGCTGCACCGAGGCACGCCGGGTTTGTGGGCACGTTGCGCAGGTGCATCAAAGTGAGGCCCTCGCGCTCAATCTCCTCAATCATCACCGAGAGAATTTCGTGCTGACGAGTCTCGTCCTTGGGCAAGAATACAAGACCTGTGCCGTATTTTCCTTTCTCTGGCACGGGAATTCCCTGCAAGAGAATAAACTCGTGCGGTATCTGCAACATAATGCCCGCGCCGTCGCCGGTCTTGTTGTCGGCTCCTTCGGCGCCACGGTGGCGCATGTTTTCAAGCACGCGCAGGGCATTGTCAACCAGCTCATGGCTCTTGTTGCCATGTATGTTCACCACCATGCCGACGCCGCAAGCGTCGTGCTCATAGGCGGGGCTGTACAATCCTGAAAATGTTTTTTCCGTCGTCAGGCACGCCGCCTGATGACCATTGCTTTTACCCATCGTTATAGCTTTTAATTAGTAAACTATTAAAATTCCTATCAAAGTGAATGCAAAGATAGTAATTTACTTTCAAATAGTAGCACATTTAATGCCAAAAATACTGTCAACCGCCTAAAAAAGAAACCGCCAAGCAACACTTGGCGGTTTCAGAATACGGTTTGTTGGCAATACTTCAATGTGGAGTGCCGTCTTTTGTTCCTTTCATTTCCAGCACTACCGGCTGCTCTCCATGAAAATAAACAACGGCTGAATGCGAGAAAAAGCCGGGCTTGTCGGACAGTCTTACGGCCAGCGTGACTTCGCCACGTTCACCGTTTTTAATTCCTTCATGTGAATAAGACACACTGGTGCAGCCGCAGTTCACTTTTACAGTGTCTATCAGCTTATGCAATACTTTCCGAAGACAGCGTATCGGTTGCAGGCAACAACAAGACCTATGACAAACCTACAAACGCATTGGCCATCGCATCCATAGACAACCAATACAACGACAATCCCCACGCCAATGGGAAAGGCCATTTCTTGTTTCTCACCACTATTTTTACTGCCATAATAGCAATCCTTACCTTAACGGTTTTCTTTTTCTTCAACCGTTGGAACAGATACGATTCGCTCCGCACCATTGCCGCCAAAGACAGCGAGATAAGCACCATGCAGGAGGAACATGAAATGTTGCACGACAAAATTGCCGACCGCGAAGACGCATTGGCAAAAGCAAAGGAGCAACTGGATCACACCGAGGCCTGTCTGAATAAAGTGAACGACAAGATAGCAGAATATGATGCCAAGATGAAAGAAAACGAGCAATTGCTCGCCAACAAGATGTCGCAAAACAAAATGCTGATGCGCCTTTTGCAACAAGCCGAACTTGAAGCCCGCGACAACGACATAATGCCCACTATAAAGAAAGCGGCAGAAGGACGGCACAACATGACCGACATGGAATGGAAACAGTTTTTCAGCCATATTGATGCTGTCCACCCCACATTCGCCAACCGCATGCTGCACGAGTTGGGAACATTCTCCGACAAGCAGCGCATGGTGTGCTATCTGATGCTCGCCGGAGTGAGCCGCAACGACATACAGAGCCTCACCGGTCTGTCGCGCGTCACTGTATGGCGTTGGACAAGCAAATATGCATGGATTGCACAGTTCCAACACGAAATGTCGCCGGGCAGCGCATGACGACAAAAGTCATAACCGACACTTTGCAAAGTAGGCATGGCGATTTCGGCCAACTATCAACTGCGATGGCGGCAAAATATTGCAAAGAAGCTAAAAAATATTGCAAATTGTTTGTGCGTATTGCATGTATTTTGTAATTTTACCCGCGATTAATCGAAATGAGCCGTGCTGCAAGCCATGCAGCCCACAAGGCGAAATCTTGATAAGTCCCATACCACTCGCGCGAGCGTAAGTATTGAACGCAGTCCTCTTCGAACGATTTAGAGAAAGGGAATGTAGTCATATTTACGCGCCGTGGCGATTTTTTCCCACGACATTCTCTCCCACAATCCATGCAAGCAGGCACTGCGTCACTGTATGCATAAACCATATCAACTTAAATACACTAAACCTATGGAAATAAAAGAAGCGATGGCCGGCACAATGGAGT